>JACAAY010000130.1 GCA_013377095.1 Desulfuromonadales bacterium | reverse complement strand
GTCAACGAAATCATCCTGGCAGAACTGGAGATTGTTGTTGAAGATGCCGGCAGCGGTCTGGACACGTAGAATCAGGCGGTTATTGTTACGCGAATCAATAAAGCCGGAATGGGGTCACCCTGTTCCGGCTTTTCTGCAATACATAACTATATCCAACAAACGGTTTATAGACCAAAAGCCGGATCATCTCTGAGCTTCTCGGCAAATGTGGCCGCGATCTCCTCAAGCTTCCGCTGCTGGGTCTGTGCCACATCTTCGTGGGAAACCCTTGACGCGACAGGGCAGTCGGCTTTATCGGAGGTTTCCAGGATTTGCTCACGAATCATGTTACCATAGGCAACGGCACCGCTTGCCTCCACCAGATTCAAAACGTCTTCCGCTTCAAGAACCGGCAGATCCAGCGCCTGCCGCATGCCTTCCAGATCGTTTTGAAGATCGGTGATTGTTTCTCTGAACGGGCTCACAGGATCCGTTGACACGCTCTGGATAGTACCCTGCCCATCGTAATGAACCTGGTAGATCACATACGCTGTTTCTCCCGACGGTTGTTCCTTCTTGATAACTCGATAGTGTCTGTTCATCGATTCCTCCACTGAGCTTCTTTGAGGTTGGCAGCCAAAATTAAGCGGTGATTGAGTGCCATACCTGCACCTAGCCCGCTGCCACAGCACTGCTGTTGCAGCATAACGCATCCAGCATCTGGGCAGCAAACCTGACCTCATGCTCATTTACTTCCATGGGCCGTTTTTCAAACAGGGATGCCATGCCCCTCACAACCGTGTCGGAAGCTATGATTTCACCTTCAGAGAGAGATTGCAGATTGTTGACAATAGTTGACATATGCGGATCCCTCGAAATAATCAGAACATTGATGCCCCGCTCCTGTCCCTGCATATCCCATGGCACAATTGCCTTATCTTTGTCTTCGATGAGACTTCGCAACAACTGAGCTTTTCTCAAGGCATCTTCTATTCTACTCATGGGTCTCCCCTTTCATCCGGATCGGAGAATGGAGTGTTTTATAAAATTCTAACGTATATACACTCCACGAATCGGCAGTGTCAAGAAAGTCCGCGCCAGCTCCTGAAAACAGCGGTTACGTTCCGGCACAGCCTGATGGATCCGGCCGCGAAGCATACGCCACGAAATCGCTTTCCGACACACAAGGCACAGGACAAAAACACACCCTGAAAAATTCCGGGAACTTTTCAGCACCTCCTTCAGTCAAAAGATTTAAAGACACCTGCCGAGGAGGAACGCAACATGAAATCCATGAAGGCCATTCTGATCCTGATGTCGCTCACACTGTTCACCCCGTTTGCAGCTGCCCAGATGCCGCTGATGATCTCGCAGCCTCCCCCTGACGACAGTTCCCGTACAAAACAGGCCGAGCTGCTGCGTCTCGCGCGCATAGAAACCTCTGTCCGTATCCATGGCCGACTGGCGGAAACACGCATGACCATGACCTTTGCCAACCCGACCGGACGCAACCTGGCCGGTGACCTGTACTTTCCGCTCCCCGAGGGCGCCATGCTGAGCGGTTACGCCCTGGATGTGAACGGGGTGATGGTGGACGGTGTGGTGGTTGAGAAGGACAGGGCACGCCAGGTTTTTGAAAAGGAGGTGCGCAAAGGGATCGATCCCGGCCTGGTGGAATGGGTCAAGGGGAACAACTTCAAGACCCGTGTCTTCCCCATCCCTCCCCACGGCAGCCGCACGGTGATGGTGCGCTACCTCTCCGAACTGGTTGACGAGCATGGCATGCCGACCTACCTGCTCCCGCTGCACTTTTCCAGAATAGTGGACGAATTCCGCCTGCGGGTTGAGGTGGTCAAAGGCAAGACCATGCCGGTGGTGACCTCCGGGGGACTGCCCGGTCTCAGCTTCGGCGCGTGGGCCGAGGGCTACGTGGCCGAGACCATTCTCAGGGATATGTCCCCAGCCCGCAACCTGACCATAGCCATCCCCGGCCCGGAGCGCAGCCGGGTGGCGCTGGAACGAGCCACTGACGGGAATACCTACTTTTTCATCCATGACCTGCCACGAATTCTGCCGGCCGGGTCAACTGTCGCACCGGTCAGGGTGGGGGTTCTCTGGGATGCCTCCGCCTCGCGCAGCGAGACTGGTCACGAGCGGGAACTGGAGGCGCTGGCCCGCTTCTTCACCCGCTTCCCCCAGTCTGTGGTTGAGGTGGATCTGACCCTGTTCAGCAATGAATGCGAAAAGACGCGGCGTTTCACCATCAGAAACGGCGATGCCGGACAGCTGCTTGATCACCTGAAGCAGGTCTTCTACGACGGCGGCACGCGCATGGGCGCAATTTCACCGTCGGACAGGCCTCAGCTTCCGGATTATTACCTGCTCTTCAGCGACGGCATTTCCAATTTCGGCGCCGAGGAGCCGGCCAGGCTGCCTCGGCCATTGTACGTCTTCAGTGACGATTCCCGCGCCAACCACCCCTTCCTGCGCTACCTGGCCATGAAGAGCGGCGGCGAGTACTTCAACCTGGCGGCAATCGACCCGGCTGTTGCAGCCTCGGGCGTTGGCGTCCCGGCCTTCTCGTTTATCTCCGCCGACTATGACGGAACGACAGTCACGGACGTGACACCCGCCCTTCCCCATCCGGTGCATGGCGGTTTCAGCGTCAGCGGCCGCCTTGTGGGCAGACGGGGCAGCATCACTCTCAATTACGGCATGGCGGGAAAAATTATGCAGCGGGTGGAGTACCGGCTGGATGCGGCCGAGGCGATGCCAGGGGAGCTGGTGGCGCTCAACTGGGGCATGAAGCGGCTGGAGGAGCTGTTGATGCTTCCCAAACGCAACCAGGCCGAGATCACGTCCATGGGCAAACGCTTCGGCCTGGTCACCCCCGGCACGTCCCTGCTGGTGCTGGAGTCGCTCGACCAGTATGTGGAGCACCGTGTCGAGCCCCCGGCGTCCCTCTCTGAAATGAGGCGCCAGTACCGGGAACTGATAGACCGCCGCGGCAACGAAGAGCAGGCCCGGAAGGAGGAAAGGCTGCAGCACGTCCTCTCCCTGTGGCAAAAACGTGTGGCCTGGTGGGAGCAGGAGTTCAGCTATCCTCCCGGCTTCCGCTACCTGGAGCAGATGAAAAAAAGCGGGATGAACGACGAGAGGGAGAGGCAGACTTTTGCCCCGGCCGTAACCTTGGCAGCGCCATCTCCCCCACCGGCAGCCGAACCACCGCGCCAGGCCGAGATGGCGTCACGCGACGGTCAACCTGCCAGAAAGGCCAAGCGGAACGACACATCTGGTGGGGACAGGGAGCTGGACGCGACGCACCAGGCACAGGCAACCATCCATATCACCCCCTGGGATCCGGACACACCCTACCTGAAGCGACTGAAGAGCGCGACTCCGGACGCGCGCATCGCTCTCTACCGCCAGCTGCGCAGCAGCTACGGCGGCTCACCAGCCTTCTTCCTGGACTGCGCTGACTTTTTTCTCCACGAGGGCGAGCGGGCAACCGCCCTGCGAATCCTCTCCAACATAGCCGAGCTGGAACTGGAGAACCCGTCCCTGCTGCGCATCCTGGCCCATCGCCTGGAGCAGATGGAGCTGCTCGACCTGGCCGCCTCCCTGTTCGAGGAGGTGCTGACTATGCGCCCCGAGGAGCCCCAGTCGCACCGCGACCTGGCCCTGGTGCTCTCCCGGCGCGCGGAAAGCTCCGCCATGAGGTCGCACGAGAATGTTGTGGCAGACTACCGCAGGTCCATGGATCTGCTCAACCATGTGGTCATGACCCGCTGGGACCGCTTCGACGAGATCGAGCTGATCGCCCTGACGGAGCTGAATAACATCATTCCAAAGGCAAAAAAAGCCGGCATCGGAAAAATTACGGTCGATCCGCGGCTGGTCAGGCCCCTTGAGATGGACGTGCGCATCGTGCTGACCTGGGACATGGACATGACCGACCTGGACCTGTGGGTCACCGAGCCTTCCGGCGAGAAGTGCTATTACGGCCATAACCTGACCACCATCGGCGGCGCCATCTCCCGTGACATCACCAACGGCTACGGCCCGGAGGAGTATGTACTCAGGAAAGGGATGGGGGGTAACTACACGATCGAGGCCAACTATTACGGCAGCACTGCGCCGCAGCTGGCAGGGACCGCCACCCTGCAGGCGGAGGTTTTCACCAACTACGGCAGGCCCAACGAAGAGCGGCGTGCCATCACCCTGCGCCTGACGCAGAAACGTGAGACGGTCTCCATCGGCGAGGTTACATTCGAATCCGATTAATGCAAATATTCTGTTTCCTTCAAATCGTCCCCCTTTCCCTTGAGGGAAATCAGGGCACGTCACCATTTCAGAATAAGTGCCTTGACAGACACACTATCGGAGGTATTAAGAAAATATAAATTCCTTTCACGTAGGAGGGCGCTATGGTCGAAAGCAAGCTCATCGTAGGCGAATTTACCCGCTTCCGGATCCCACGCGAGTCTGAACAACCGACTCACAGAAATGACCCTGATGATCAGACGTTTGTCATCCAGGATCGTAAGGGGTTCCAATGGGGAAACACCCCCTTTCTCTGGCTTCATTATTTCCCTGGTCAGATCTCCGAGATTGAGTTGCACGGAGGGGAGGATGTTCTGTCCGGAGAGTTCAGTGGGTGTTGGATGGTCGTCTACCGAAAGGGAGGCGCAATCCGTGTCGGTCACATCGGGACAACACAGGATCCTAAAAAAGACCTACCCCTGAAGGAGGCCTGGACCAAATTTGCATTCAACGCCAGTCCGGATGATCTGATTATCGCTGTAAATCCGCTCAGAAGTTGGCTGGGAAATCCACCGCCGCGGGCGCATAACGACGTGCCACCTGACTTTAAGTCCCACCTGTACTGTTTCGTTACAAGTACATGCCGCTGTTTTGCCGTCTGGCTCTACCCGCAACAGAATGACCCGACGGGCGGAGCTACACGACGTATTGCCGCCAAACAGGAGATCATTCCGATACGCGGGATTTCGCTTCGTGAGCTGTTTAAAAATGACCTGAAAGGTACCTTGGGTTGGGCGGAATTGGGGGAACCCGGAATGGGTGAGTGAGGCTCTCTAATTACCGTTCTCTTGTTTTCTCTATGGTTACCCCGGTGTCTTCCTCATGACATCGGGGTTTTTGTTGTTCAATGCTCCCGGATTTCCGGGGATTCCAAGGAACGTGTATAAAACTGAAAAACACCTCCCAAAGATGTCAGGCCTTTTTGAAAAAAACAATCGAGATGATGCCTGTGTTTCCATTTGGTAGTGGAGTTGCCCGCATCTACGCCAGAATATGGGCAGCTCTACGATCGGATTTCCACTTTACAAAAATCAACCACAAAGCACTGTTTGACAGACATACAATTGAACATTATACCTGTCACTATCAAGCGGCATGCATGCGCCATTTGAACGTGTGAAAGTGAACCCATGGAACGAAAAATCGTTGGTATCGTGGTTTTCGACAATGTTGAGGTTCTTGATTTTAGCGGACCTTTTGAGGTTTTTTCCGCAACCCGCTTTAACGAAGAGAAACGACGGGAGGAACCATCCCCCTTTGACGTGCTGCTGGTGGCGGAAAAGGGCGAAACGATAACCGCAACCGGCGGGATGCGCGTTATTGCCGATCACAGCTTCGTGGATTGCCCCGCGCTGGATATCCTCTGTGTCCCCGGCGGGTGGGGTACACGCCGGGAAATGGAAAACAGCGTCATGCTTGAGTGGCTGCGTGCCCGGGCAGCCCAGGTCGAACTGCTGACATCGGTCTGTACCGGCTCGATGCTGCTCGGCTTTGCCGGGCTGCTGGACGGTCATCGCGCCACCACCCACTGGCGCTCGCTCGACTGGATGAGAGAGTCGTTTGCCAGGGTGGTGGTCGAGTATGACCAGCATGTGGTGGTGGATGGTTCGCTGTATACTTCTGCAGGCATTTCCGCAGGTATCGACATGGCGCTGAAGGTGGTGGTCCGCTATTGCGGGGAGGATGTTGCTCGGGCAACGGCCCGGCATATGGAGTACCCCTACCCGGAGAGCAATGCCCGCAGGATCAGGATCTGAGGAGGGTGGCATCCGGGACACGGCTTATCCTCCCCTCCGTATGCCCTGCAGAGGCGACAGTTCATCCCACAGGGAGCGACCAACTCTATGGGAATTGATTCGTTATGTTTTCGATCTTCCGCATATCCGTTGACGCGTATCGTCGAGCTTCCAACTGCTTATTTCCCCCTTAAACTCCCTAAAAATTGTTAAAAAACCACGACCAGGCGTCATGGAGTTCCGGCACTGCGGAGCCGACATGGACCGTGGGAACCGTGCTGTTTGAGATGTTGACGGTGGTGGTTGATGCCGCCAAGGAGACCCATTTTTTCGCACCGGCAGTGCTGAAGGCGTTGAACGCCACCTGTGAGTTGGCAAAGGGGACCAGATCATCGTTGGGATTATGGAACATCCGTATCGGCATGTTCGGCACCCAGCCACGGTAGGTGTCATTCTCCTGCAGGTGGAGATACATGGAGGAGGTTGTGGTTTGCAGGTCGGTGATAAATTGCCGGGTGAGGACACTCTTGGCAACAATCAGTCCAACCGGACTGTAGCTCATCCCCATGGCCTTATTGATGGTTTCCGCGGTGGAATTTCCGTTGAGTAGCGGCGGCAGGGTAGTATTGAAGGGTGGGGACAGCGTGTAATCGGGACTCAGTGAAGCATTCTGGTAGATGTTGTAATAGGAGGTGAGCACGAAGGGAATGAAATAGGGCGCCTTGAAGGGGGTATCGGCGAGAATGACATTACGCATGGTGCCGGAAAGGTCATGGGGACCAGCCATGGGCGCCGAGGCGGTTACGGTAAATTCGGCGGCATGGTTTAGCTGCAGTTCTCTGGTGGCAGCCATGGTCACGAAGCCCCCTTCCGAGTATCCCATGAGAAAAAGCTTGCCGTTCCAGGTGCAGGGGGGGGTGATCCCGCCTGTCGTCCCATTGATGGTGTCACGGGTGGCCCGAAGCATATCAACCACCTGACCGGCAAGGGTCTTGGCATGGACAAAAGGCTGGATATCGGTGTTGTCCCCCAACCCCTGGTAATCGGGGAGCGCAATGGCATATCCACTCATGGCCATGGATACGGCGAAGATTACTTCAGGATAGTCGAGGGGGTTGTGTCCGGGAGTCAGGAACTGGGATGGCGCATATGCCCGGTATGGTTCGGTACCGTGCTGATACATCATGATGGGAACCGCTGGTTTGGCGCCATTTGAAGTACGCGGCAGGATGATCAGCCCGCTCAGCAGCACCGATGTGCCATCGGCCCGCCTGGAGAGATACAGCATCTTGCGCAGTTCGATATCGTAGGTGGCATGTTTGACGATATCTCCGAAGTCGATGAGAAATTGTGACCAGTCGCTTGCATTCAGGGGATTCTGCGACAGAATGGCGGCGACTTGAGAGGTTATGCTGGCGGCGAAATCACTGTTTTTTACAGTTACAGCCGGGCTAACGTATACCGATTGAGCCTGATTGCTGATCGCCGATTTACTATCGGAACCGCACCCGGCCACGAGCAGGGAACATGTCAATGCGAGCAAGATCAGGGGCAGCTTGATACAGTTGAGCTTCATGGCAATTCCTCCTTCATCTGTCAGTTCGGTCATGGATTAACCCTTTATAAATATCATTCATTGTAAAGCAATCAAGTCCTGTTGCCTAGTAATGCCTTCAACATCCACCATCCAAAAGCAGTTCCCCCCTACCTTACCCTTGACATATTTATTTAGCTGGCTAATTATATGAGCACGTAGCAATTTCACACTAAGGCCAATCGGATGTTCGATATCGTAGACCTGCCCGATAACAGCACCATCGCCAAGCTGGCGCAACGCTATCCCGCTTTGGAAATCCCGGCGCTGGAGAGCTGGCTGACCCTGATGCGGGTGTCCGGCGACTGCCTGGATGACCTGGACCGGTTTCTGTCCCGACACAACCTCTCCCAGCGCAAGTTCTTCGTGCTGATCCTGCTGGTGCGCAACCCGGACGGCTTGAAGGTCTCGCAGCTGGCCAGCGGCACCGGGGTCTCCTGCGCCACCATGACTGGAGTGGTGGATGGCCTGTTGAGCGCGAAACTGTTGACACGGGAGACAGATGAGCAGGACCGGCGCGCCTTTGTGGTGACCATCACCGCTGCCGGACAGGAACTGCTGGACCGGGTTCTGCCGCAGCACTATCAGCGGGTCAGCCGGATCATGTCGATGCTGGATGAAACCGAACGGACTCAATTGAAAGGTCTGCTGGCCAAGGTTGGCGCCGGACTGACCGCAACCCGCACGTACGACTCAAAAGGAGCTTAATCATGGAACAGAGAAAACTGGGGACAGAGGGGCTGGTGGTATCGGCCCAGGGGTTGGGTTGCATGGGCATGTCCGATTTCTACGGGGAACGCAATGAAACCGAATCCATCGCCACTATCCATCGCGCCCTGGAGCTGGGCGTCACCCTGCTGGATACGGCCGACATGTACGGTCCCTTTACCAACGAGAAACTGGTCGGCACCGCCATCAAGGGCAAACGCAACCGGGTGCTGATCGCCACCAAGTTCGGCATCGTCCGCACGGCCGACCCGAACTATCGCGGCGTCTGCGGCAGGCCGGAGTACGTGCGCTCGTCCTGCGACGCATCACTCTTGCGGCTGGGGCTGGATCACATAGACCTGTACTACCAGCACCGGGTGGACCCGGATGTGGCCATCGAAGAAACCGTGGGCGCCATGGCCGACCTGGTCACGGCCGGCAAGGTGCGCTTCATCGGTCTGTCCGAGGCCGGCGCCCAGACCATCCGCCGCGCCCATGCCGTGCATCCTATCACCGCCCTGCAGAGCGAGTACTCGCTCTGGAGCCGCGACCCGGAGGAGGATGTGTTGCCGACCCTGCGGGAACTGGGCATCGGCTTTGTGGCCTACAGTCCGCTGGGACGCGGTTTCCTGACCGGCCAGATCACCAGTCCGGACGACTTTACAGCGGATGACTACCGTCGCCTGTCGCCCCGCTTCCAGGGGGACAACTTTACCAAGAACCTGGAGCTGGTGGAGCGGATCAAGACCATTGCCGAACGGAAAGGTATCACTGCCGGACAGCTGGCCCTGGCCTGGGTCATGGCCCAGGGTGACGACATCGTGCCCATACCGGGAACAAAACGGAGGAAGTACCTAGAGGAGAATGTGGCCGCGGCACAGGTGGAGATCAGCGCGGACGAACTGGCAGAAATCGCCCAGGCCCTGCCCAGAGGAGCGGCCAGCGGCGAGCGTTATCCGGCGGCGTCCATAACCACCATCAACCGCTGACGGTATTCCATGACACACAAACCCGACACCCTTACCCCCTTTCTGCTGCTCTGCCTGATCGGGTTCGCCACCTTTTTCAGCTCCTACCTGCGCATCCCGGTCCTGCCGTTGTTTGCCACCTCCCTGGGCGCCGATCCGGCCCAGGTGGGAAGCATCAACGGCGCCTTCATGCTGACCGCCGGCCTGCTCTCCATCCCCGCCGGCCTGCTGGCCGACCGCACCGGACGGAAACTGCCGATCATCGCCGGCATACTGGCTACCGCCGCGTCATCGCTTTTGATCACCCAGTGCCACCAGCCGGAACAGATGGCGGCAGCCTATATCTTCTTCGGCGCCGGCCTGGCCGCCTTCGCTCCGGCCATGCTGTCGCTGGTGGCCGACGTCATGCCCCAGGAGCGGCTCGGCCAGGCCTATGGCTGGTACACCACTGCCACCTACATTGCCATGACCCTGGGCCCGGCAACAGGGGGCTTTCTGGCCAAGGCCCTGGGATTCCGCCAGGTTTTTGTCGTATCGGGATGCCTGCTGCTGGGGGTGACACTGCTGGCCCTGCTGGTGCTGCCCAAGGGCCCGCCCCGCCACAAGACGGAGCTGCATGCAGTCCTGGCGGGCAGTATCGAACTGCTGCACAACCGCCGTTTACTGGCCTGCCTGCTGGTAACGGTAGGATGCTGCATCGGTTTCGGCGTCTTTCTGACCTTTTTGCCGTTGTACGCCTCATCGCGGGGATTCGACCCGGCCCAGGTCGGCCTGATATTCGCCGCCCAGGCCATCACCAATGTGGTCAGCCGGGTGCCGATCGGAAAGCTGATCGACCGCTCCGACCGCCGCACGATTGTGAATGTCGGCCTAGTGTGCCTGGCACTGGCGCTGGCGGGACTGGGGCAACTGACACAGTTAAGCCACCTACTGGGCTGCGCCGTATTCCTGGGGATCGGCATGGCCCTGACCTTCACCACCGTCGGCGCCATGATCGCGGACCAGGCACCGCCCCAACAGCGGGGACTGGCCATGGGGATGTACAACAGTTGCATCTATCTGGGAATGATGGCCGGCTCCACCGTCATGGGTATCGCCCTGAAACGGATCGGCTACCCGCTCGGCTTTGCCGCTGCCGGAGCCATGGTCCTGGTTTCGCTGGTACTGTTTTTTGCGATGATGCGGGACAGGATAGCGCAACAGGCAGGACAAACCCCGTAAGACTTGGAACAGTACGAACCACCCAGCTACGGAGCAGCCTTTTTCATCCCCATCCGCAGCCGGGCAGAAAACGAGAACAAGCATGCTAACTTAGAAGGGCGAATTCTATCCCCTCCCCCGTTTTTCACCACCCACCAGACCGCGTCCCGCCGCGCATCACCGTTTCTCATCCTTTCCCCCCAACCGACTACCAACCGTTTCCGGTACAACCTGATTAATGAAAGCCAAAACAGATGGCTGTGATGGAAAAAATCTGCTAAGGATATGCGGTTCGTATTGGTCGCGGAGACGGCTCGTCTGTTGTAAGCAAATGGTTAACAAAATGAGCTGGACGAGGGTGGGCGCCGGGCATTTTTGCATAATCCCGCAGCGGCAGGATGGAAGGGACGTTGGCGGTATTTCGGTGATTTACGACTGTTGCGTTGATATTTTATTCATGATCACAAACTAAATATTCCATAACTCTTAGATCACCGGTTCACGCGCGTGAACCGGTGATCTACGAGTTAGAGCAAAAATGAAAATATTACTTAAATGGAAAATATGGCGAATTGAGGCAGGGCTGAAAGGACTTTTAAAGCAGAAGAGCATCAAGCCTTATGTTTGGTCGTTTGGTGCTTACTACATTGATCCGAAACATCTTGTTTTTGTTGTTGGCGTACCATTGGATAGTGAAAGAGAAAGATTAAAGTCTGACATCGATTTCAATAATGATATGGGACAGCTACTCGTTACCTATAACTGGCCATTTGAGGCCCGCAAACATGTGCTTTTTGATATTGAATCCCAAGAGACCGTTGACCGAGAGAATAATGGCAACTGGTGGTATCACTACAAGTAGCTCTAACCCCTTATAAGGCCCCCGTCCGTCAATAGGCAAAATGATACCCGGACGACTTT
>JACAAY010000013.1 GCA_013377095.1 Desulfuromonadales bacterium | reverse complement strand
TCAGGGGTGAGGGAGCCGGCAACTTCAGGCTTCCCGAACTTTCCTACAATCCGGGCCATGGTGAGGGACGTTTTCTTTACAGGGTTTTGCCTTACGTCTACTGGCATCCGACCGATTATCTGGACATCCATCTGGAGGGCCAGGGCTACGGTTACGCCGGCAGCAACCAGTATGATGGACACGTTTCGCTCTACCAGGGATACATGGAGGGAAAACTGCCGGGAAGCGATCTGCTGAGCCTGAAGATCGGACGCCAGGAACTGGTCTATGGCTGCGCCTTCATCCTGGGGGCCAACGGTTTTTTCCAGGGCCTGACCTATGATGCTGCCCGGCTGCGGGTGAAACCTTCCAATGCCCTGACAATCGATCTGCTCGGCGGCTGGTATAGCCATCCCTGGTCCGATGGCGTCAATGGCTACCTGACCGGCGGCTATGCCAGCTATGCCATCAAGGAAGGCACCGTATTGGAAGCCTACGGTTTGGTCGACACCGGCTCATCCGATCATCATCATGGTGAACACACAAACATCTGGGGGCTGCGCGGAACCGCCAAGTTCGGCCCGCTATCACTGGAAATCGAACCGGTCTATGAGAGCGGCAGAACCTTTAACTCTGCAAAAGGAAACAATGACACCATCGATGCCTGGGGCGGCCATGCGGATATGACGTTTGAGACGGAAGTGCTGGGCAGGAAAAACACCTTTTTTGCCAGTTATGCCTACGGCTCGGGCAGCAAGGATGCGGCAAACGGTATGAGCTCCCGCCGGGAATTTCGCAACCCCGCTAATGATACCTCCCTGACCGGCGACATGAGCCTGATCGGCGACCTCTCCGGAGTTGACGTCGGGGATTTCCATGCCAGCGGTCTGCAGATCTTCAACCTTGGCTGGGGGGTCGAACTGATCAAGGATCTGACGTTCTCGACCGCGGCCCGCTACTTCTACGCCAATCAGGTTCCGGATGGCTTCAGTAGACGTGTTGGCCTGGAAACCGATTTCACCCTGACCTATGCGGTCAACGACAACCTCTCGCTTATCCTGGGCTATGACCGTTTCTTTACCGGCAGATTCTTCCGCGACGCCAGTGGATCGGACAGGGATATGGACTACGGCTATGCCATGCTCCAGTTCGATATTTCCAAGACAAAAGCAAGGGTTATGGTGAAGAAATGAGTGATACTCTCTGGGACAGGTGCGTGGCATTTCACGGCCACGAATGTCCGGGACTGGCCATCGGGATCAAGGTCTGCGAGGCGGCCCGACGGCACCTGGGAATCGTTTTTTCAGCGGATGAGCAGGTGGTGTGCGTGACGGAAAATGACGCCTGTTGCGTGGATGCGATCCAGTTCCTGGCCGGGTGCAGCGTGGGCAAGGGCAACCTGATATTTCGCAATCGCGGCAAGATGGCTTTTACGTTTTTCCGGCGCGACACGGGAGAGCGGGCGCGCTTTGTCCTGAAAAACTCCATATCGCGGGGGGAGCTGGACCGGCCCGCCTTCCAGAGGGCGCTGCTGGAGATGGATCCGGATGATGTCTTTGACAAAAAAGAACCGACCTTTTCCCTGCCCGAAACGGCGCGCCTGTTTGCGGGTGTGATTTGCGAACAGTGCGGAGAAAGCACAGCCGAACACATGGTCCGTCTGAAGGAGGGGCACAAGCTGTGCCTGGACTGTTTTGACGAGTACTCACGGGGATGGTGAGTTAAAGCGATCAAGCCGATTTTTGCGGTTATGCGTCAAAATGTGATGGCGCTTTGGTGCGAGGTTCAGATGCAAACAACGGCTTGTTAAAAACAGCGCTTTATCATACTATCGCGACTTCAATACTCTTTTGTTGGGGGGCGATCTGATGAGTGATACCATTCGATTCGGAATCTCGATTGATTCAAAATTGCTGGATAGTTTTGACAAGCACATTGAAGATAAGGGCTATGCCAACCGCTCCGAGGCGTTACGCGATCTCATCCGCGCCGCCCTGATCGACGTCAAGTGGGAAAATGGAGAGGAGGAGATGGTCGGCACCGTGACCCTGGTGTACAACCATCATGTGCGCGATCTTTCGGACAAGTTGACCGAACATCAGCACGTACATCACCATCAAATCATTTCAACGCTGCACGTTCATCTGGATGCGCACAACTGTCTGGAAGTCCTGGTAATACGCGGTAAGGCGCGGGAGATCAAGCAGATTTCCGATGAGCTGATCGGTGTCAAGGGGGTTAAACATGGCAAACTGGTCATGACCGCCACCGGCCAGGGCTTGCACTGATGTACACCGTTTTGCAGGAAACCGCTGTGGAGACGTCCGGGGCGGATGTCTCCCCTGTTAATCTCTGACCACGAACCCTTCCCCCCGCTGATCCGCAAACCCTTCCCGCGCCAGTGCTCCCAGATTCTTTACCACCACGGCCTCGTCGGCTGACAGCAGGTCTGTCAATTCCCGTGTTGTTATGCCGGGCTGATCGAGTATGGCCCGCAGCATGCGGCTACGCAGTTCGCGGTTGGAACCCTTGAAGGGAGACTGGCGAATATGGTGACTGCTGCGGCGGCTCGGGTTGGGGTGCAGCTGTTTGAGCATCACGCCGTAATCCATCAGGGCGTAATACCATTCGCGCGGGTTGCCGTGGTCCAGGGTTTCCGCTACCAGCGGCATGATCATACGGTCATGGATGTTTTCCCGTCCATGGAAGAAGAAGTGGATAACGACAGTGCGGATGTTGGTTTCGATGAATGGCTCAGCCACACCAAAGGCAAAGGCTGACACGGCCCGAGCCGTGTAGGGACCGATGCCGGGCAGGGATTCCAGCTCAGCGATGGTTTCAGGAAAGAGTCCGTTGTAGCGGGTGACGATATCTTCGGCGCAACGTTTCAGGGCAATGGCGCGGCGGTTGTACCCCAGTCCCTGCCAGACCCGCAGCACCACTTCCAGGGGGGCGGCCGCCAGATCGGCAAGGGTGGGAAAGAAGGTCAGAAACTGGGCATACTTGGCTTTTACCCGTTCCACTTGGGTCTGCTGCAGCATGACCTCAGACACCAGGATAGGGTACGGGTCGTGGGTTTCACGCCACGGCATGGGGCGGGGATTGGCGTGATACCGGTCGTAGATGGTCTGCCGAAAAGCGTCCGTCACTTTTGGAGTCAAGGTGCCGGTTTGATGATACTGGCGGCTGAGCCGTTCGGGATTCAGTTTCACCGCAGCGCCAGCTCCATCTCTTCCAGCTTCTTGACCCGGTCGCGCAGTTCCGCCGCCTTTTCGAAGTCCAGCTGCTTGGCCGCCCCCAGCATCTCCTTGCGCAGTTTTTTGATGGTCTTGGGGATATCCTTGGGGGCAATCCCGTACTCCTCGCCCGCCTCGGCAACACCGGTCGGTGGAGTGTAGTAGTCCTTTTCCTCGATGGATCCCAGGATGCTCCCCATGCTCTTCTTGATGGTTTCCGGGGTGATGCCGTGCTCGAGGTTCCAGGCCAGCTGCTTTTCCCGCCGCCGCTGGGTCTCGTCGATACAGGCCTGCATGGAGCGCGTAATGCTGTCGGCGTACATCAGCACCCGGCCATTGACGTTGCGGGCGGCGCGGCCGCAGGTCTGGATCAGTGAGCGGGTTGAGCGCAGGAAACCCTCCTTGTCAGCATCCAGGATGGCCACCAGTGAGACCTCCGGAAGATCCAGCCCCTCCCGTAGCAGGTTGATCCCTACCAGTACGTCGAATTCACCCATGCGCAGATCGCGCAGGATCTGCATCCGCTCGATGGTGACGATATCGGAGTGCAGATACCTGATCCGAACGCCCAGCTCACGGTAATAGTTGGTCAACTCCTCGGCCATGCGTTTGGTCAGGGTGGTCACCAGCACCCGCTCGCCACCGGCCACGGTTTCCCGAACCTCGTGCAGCAGGTCGTCCACCTGGCCGGCTAAAATCCCCCCCGACCCCCCTTTTTCAAAGGGGGGAGCAGGATTATCACTTACGATTGTAGTTGAAGGTAAGTCCCCCTTTGACAAAGGGGGATTTAGGGGGATTTGCCGTCCCGCCGTCACCGGCCGTACCTCGATCAGCGGGTCCACCAGCCCGGTGGGGCGGATGACCTGCTCCACGAACACGCCGCCACTCTTCTGCATCTCATAGTCAGACGGGGTGGCTGAAACATACACCGCCTGCCTGATGCGCGCTTCGAATTCGCCGAAATTGAGCGGACGGTTATCCAGCGCCGCCGGCAAACGGAAGCCGTAGTTGACCAGGGTCTCCTTGCGGCTGCGGTCACCCCGGTACATGCCGCCCACCTGGGGGATGCTGATGTGCGATTCATCCACGAACAGCACAAAATCATCGGGGAAGTAGTCGATCAGGGTGTAGGGGGGCTCGCCCGGTTCACGGCCGTCAAAGTAGCGCGAGTAGTTTTCAATCCCCTGACAGAAGCCCATCTCCTCCATCATCTCGATATCGAAAAAGGTGCGCTGCTCGATGCGCTGGGCTTCCAGCAGCATGTTCTCGCTGCGGAAGTGGCGGATACGTTCCCCCAGATCGACCCGGATCTGCTCCACGGCCCGCTCCAGGGTCTCGCGGGTCGAGACATAGTGGGAGGCCGGATAGATGGCGCATTTTGTCAGCCGTTGCAGCACCACACCCCGCAATGGGTCGATTTCGCTGATGGTCTCTACCTCGTCGCCGAAGAATTCGATCCGCAGTGCCTTGTCATTGTCATAGGCGGGAAAGACCTCGATTACGTCTCCACGCACCCGGAAGGTACCGCGGTGGAAATCCATGTCGTTGCGTTCGTACTGGATGGCAACCAGTTTTTGCAGCAGGGTGTCGCGGCCGTACTCTTCGCCCTGGCGGAAGAAGATGTGCAAACTGGCGTAAGCCTCGGGCGAACCGATACCATAGATGCAGGAAACCGAGGCTACGATGATCACGTCGCTGCGGGTCAGCAGGCTGCGGGTGGCCGAGTGGCGCATCTTGTCGATCTCGTCGTTGATGGCGGAGTCTTTTTCGATGAAGGTGTCGCTGGAGGGGATGTAGGCTTCCGGCTGGTAGTAGTCGTAATAGGAAACGAAAAACTCCACCGCATTATCCGGGAAGAGTTCCTTCATTTCTCCGTAAAGCTGGGCCGCCAGGGTCTTGTTGGGCGCCAGCACCAGGGCCGGTCGGCCCGTGGCGGCTATCACGTTGGCCACGGTAAAGGTCTTGCCCGACCCGGTCACTCCCAGCAGCACCTGGTGCTGGTCACCGCGCTCGATGCCCTCGGTCAGTTCGGCAATGGCCGTAGGCTGGTCGCCGCGGGGGGTGTAGTCTGTTTTCAGGGTGAAGATGGACATGTCAGGCTCCGTAGGTCGTTTCCCGATACCTTGGCAGAAGGCTATCTCCACGATTGTTTCATTGTCGCGAAAGCCGCGCCGATACTCTATTACGTGCGTTCGGATGATAAGGTGATGAGTTATCCCTGTCAAGCAGGCTGCAACATGGGCAGCAGGGATTGGATGATGCCGGGCGCACAGCGATGTAAAAATTGTTTTATCAACGAGTTGCAGTATGATTAAAGAATGGTGCAGGCAACCGATCCCGCGACATCACACATCAAATCTGAAATGTGACGCTCTCACTCATCCCCGCAGGGGAGGAAATGGAGATCAGGATGCTGGACAGTGGTAGAAAGGAAATGATCTCTTACGGCTGCATATTCATGGCCATTATCCTGGGGCTTTACTCCAGCAGCCTCTTCAGTTATCCGCTGTTTCACAGCCTTATCGAGATCACGACAATCTCGATCGCCTTCACTCTCTTTATTCTCGCCTGGAACACCCGCAGATTCCTGAACAACGATTGTCTCAAGTTTATCTGCATCGGCTATGCATTCATTGCGGCCATTGATCTGCTCCATACCCTCACCTATAAGGGAATGAATGTATTCCCGGGCTATGGCGCCAATCTCCCTACCCAGCTCTGGATAGCTGCGCGTTTCATTCAGGCTGCAATCCTCTGCATTGCACCCGTTTTTGCCAGGCGCAGAATCAGTGAGTACTTCCTGTGCGGAGCAAATTTCGCGGCTGTCTCAATGATCGTGGTGTTGGTGTTTTCGGGCAATTTTCCGGACTGCTATGTGGAAGGTAAAGGGCTAACCCTTTTTAAGGTCATCGCTGAATACGCCATCAGCGCCATGCTTGTCTTCTCGCTGATTCTCTTCCACAGAGTGCGGACAAGTTTCAAAGACATGGTTTACATTCTCATCATAACGTCCATAGCCTGCACGGTGGTTTCGGAGTTATCCTTCTCCGCGTATTTCAGTGTGTACGGCTTTGCCAACATGCTCGGCCATCTTCTGAAGCTTGCGGCTTTTTATCTCATCTACCGGGCTCTGCTGGTTACCGGGCTCAAAGAACCTTTTGATCTTATTTTCAGGGACTTGAAGCAGACGGAAGAAGCACTCCGGATTGCCCATGACACCCTGGAGAAAAAGGTCTGTGAGCGCACCGCCGAATTGAGCGCCAGCGAGGAAAAATACCGGGCTTTGATCGAGAGCGCAAACGATGCGGTTTTCATTCACGAAATCACTGAAGACGACATGCCCGGCCCTTTCTTACAGGTGAACGAGGTGGCATGCAGGCTGCTCGGATACAGCAGGGAAGAGCTTGCCCGGATGAGCCCGATAGAACTCGACGATTCCCATTGCCGCGACAGGATTACACTGTCTATGGGGCGGCTCCTGAAAGACGGGCATGCGGTCTTCGAAACGACGCAGATTGCCAAAGACGGCCGGAGCATTCCGGTGGAGGTGAGTACCCGCCTATTGGAGCTAAGGGGAACACGCTTCATTATTTCTCTCGTACGCGACATTACCGAGCGCAAACGTATGGAGAAGGTTCTTCGCGAATCGGAAGAACTCTTCCGGACCCTCACCGAAAAGTCGTTTGTTGGCGTGTACATCATTCAGGACGGTCTTTTCCGCTATGTCAACCCGGCATTTGTGGAATTATCCGGTTATGCCTCCGAGGAAATAATTGACAGACTTGGACCCGCTGATTTGCTGACGCCGGAAGACAGGGACCGCGTACTTGATAGCATTCGACGCAGAACGGTTGGCGAGATCGAGTTTACTCACCATGAATTCCATATAACTCGTAAAGACGGCTCGATCCGCATTGTCGAGGCATTCGGTTCCCGTGCCTTGCACCAGGGGCGTACCTCCATCTTGGGGACGATTATTGATGTTACGGAGCGCAAGAGATCGGAGGAAAGGCTTTTTCAGGTAACCGAGCGGTGGAAGCGGACTTTTGATGCCGTACCGGACCTGATCGCGATCATCGATACGGATTTCAGAATCGTGCAGGCCAATAAAGCCATGGCAGACCGATTGGGGGTTACACCGGCAGAGTGCGCCGGGCAGGTCTGTTACGCGGTTATACATAAGACGGAAGCCCCCCCATCCTTCTGCCCCCATACGCGAACGTTGGCAGATTGCCGGGAGCACACGGCGGAGGTAAGCGTTGAAAGCCTTGGCGGAGATTTTATCGTGACCACCTCACCTGTCTACGATTCCGCGGAAAAGCTGATCGGGAGTGTGCATGTTGCCCACGACATCACCGAACGGAGGAAGGCCGAAGAGGAGCGAAAACTTCTCGCAGCCCAACTTTACCAGTCTCAGAAGATGGAGGCGATTGGGCAGCTTGCCGGTGGCATTGCCCACGACTTCAACAATATGCTAACGGCAATTATGGGCTACACCGAAATCATTCTCAGGCGGATGGAGAAGGATAGCCCGCTGCGGTATTTTGTCGAGCAGGTTTTGACGGTAACCGACAGTGCAGCCGAGCTTACCAGGGGGCTTCTCACCTTCAGCAGGAGGCAGGTCCTGCATGCAAAGCCCATGGACCTGTGCGGAATCGTGCTGGGTTTTGAAAAGCTGCAGAGAAGGCTTCTCCCCAAAGATATCGACTTCACGACAACGGTTGCCGGGGGGAATCTGATCGTCATGGCGGACAAGGGACAGATCGAGCAGGTGCTCGTGAATCTGGTTAACAACGCCAAGGACGCCATGCCCAGGGGGGGCAGCCTTGCGATCGAAGTTTCTCCCGCCATCATGAACGAGAGATTTGTCCATGCGCATGGCTTCGGAGAAGCCGGGAATTACGGCTGCGTTTCCGTCACGGACACCGGGCTCGGGATGGATGAGGAGACCAGGAAGAGGATCTTCGAGCCGTTCTACACTACGAAAGAAGTGGGCAAGGGAACGGGGCTCGGGATGGCCATTGTATTCGGGATCATCCAGCAGCATGACGGCTGCATCACCGTAAGCTCGGAAATCGGGAGGGGGACGACGTTCAGGATATTTCTGCCGCTCATTAATGAAGAGATCAATGAGACGCACTGGGCCCTGGAGGCAGGAGCCCCTTCCGGAGGAACGGAAATCATACTCCTTGTCGAGGATGAGGTGACGGTACGGGAAACGTACAAAATGATCCTTGAAGAGGCCGGATACAGGGTGATAGAAGCGTTTGACGGTGAAGACGCCCTCGACAGGTTCATGGAGCACAGGTCGGAAGTGGATTTCGTTGTCTCAGATGTAATTATGCCGAACATTGACGGGAAAGCCCTCTGCGAGAAAATCAGGAAAATCCGTCCCGATATGAAAGTTTTGTTCATGAGCGGCTATACAAAGGAAAACCTTGCGGAAAGAGGCATTCTCGTGGACGAGACCGGGTTTATGACCAAGCCGGTAAAGCCTTTCGAGCTGCTCAAGACGGTGCGGGAGATGCTTGACCAGAATTGATACTGATTTAATGAGCGCGCCGGAGGTGTCCCAGGCTTCGGCGCCGCACTTTTCTACCCCTTGATTACCGCCTGCGACTCAAGCTTTACGGCCATATTCCAAGCTGTTCAGGATTATCAAAAAACGTCTCCAAGAGGAAGAAGGAACGAAAGCTACGCACATTTCTTACTGAATACCCTCTTCCGGATTCCTCAGGTATCCTCGCAGACAGCTCTTAGAGCAGTTCCGCACCATATGCCGCCCGTTCCGCTCCCTTTTGCTCATGCTCCACAATCCGCCGACCGATCTCGAAGTTTGTCAGCACTTGAAGAGTATTGACCAAGGTAGCGACGGTGTGGTGCGCTGACTGGATGAGGCCACGAAGTTCTGTGATGAGTGGTGCACGTTCATTTGTTGTGATCGTGACGGGTTATTCTTCATCGCGAGAAATATCCTGTCGCTGGACCTTCAGATCGGTTGCTCCTTCATCCGCCAGGCCAGGAAAACCAGGGTTATTTAGGGAATTGTACAGTATGACGTTTGTAACTGACCACGGTTTGGAGCAAAAACATTCGGCAGGCACAGCACAAACAAAAAGAGCGGCGTTGCCGCCGCTCCTGTCGTGTTTATCTCTTCCCCACAACCTCCCGCGCCCGCTGGATGCGCCGGATGGTTTCTTCTTTCCCCAGGGTCACGACGATCTCGCCGATTCCGGGGGCCTGGGTTCCTCCCGAGAGGGCGATGCGAACCGGTTGGCCTACCTGGGGCATTTTCCATCCATTTTCGGTGCAGAGTTCCTTGAAGAGTGCGTCGAATTCAGCTGCCGTGGTTGCCGGGGAGGCAGCCAGTTTTTCCATGACCGCGCCATAGACCGCCAGTAGCTGTTCCGTGTCAAACTTGGCCAGAGCTGCTTTGTCGTAGGATTCGGGCGCGTGGTAGTAGAACAGGGCCGAGTCGGCCATCTCCAGCATGGTGCGGGCTCGCTCCTGCAGGGTTTTGATCACCTCGACCAATTGCGGGCCGCCGATAGCGGGATCGACGCCCCGTTTTTTCAGGAAGGGGATCAGCAGATCGGCCAGGCGTTGCGGGTCACCACACTTGATGTAGTGGGCGTTCAGCCAGAGCAGTTTGTCGGGATTGAAAACGCCGGGAGAGCGCCCCACGTTGGTGATGTCGAATTTTTCGATCATCTCTTCGCGGCTGAAGATCTCGTCGTCACCGTGACTCCATCCCAGGCGCACCAGGTAATTCATCAGCGCCTCGGGCAGGAAGCCCATGTCGCGGTAGGCGATCACGCTGGTGGCGCCGTGGCGCTTGGAAAGGCGGGCCTTGTCACTCCCCAGGATCATGGGAACGTGGGCGAATTGCGGAGCGGGAAAACCGAGCGCCTGGTAGAGCTGTACCTGGCGGGGGGTGTTGTTGACATGGTCATCGCCGCGGATGACGGTCGTAATTTTCATGATGACATCATCGATCACTACGCAGAAATTATAGGTCGGTGTGCCGTCGCTGCGCTGGATGATCAGGTCATCCAGTTCATCGTTGGGAAAGGTGATGGTTCCCTTGATCAGGTCGACAAAGGAGGTCGCTCCTCCGTCCTGGGGTGCGCGGAAGCGGACACAGTGCGGTTTGTCTTCGGACTGTTCGGCCCGGTTGCGGCAGGAACCGTCGTATTTGGGCTTGCGCCCCTCCTTCATGGCCAGCTCCCGTTTTGCCTCCAGCTCTTCGGCCGAGCAGTAGCAGCGGTAGGCCTTGCCCTCGGTCAGCAGCTTCTGCACATACTCCTTGTAGAGCGGAAAGTTATCCGTCTGGTAGAAGGGGCCTTCATCCCAGTCCAGCCCCAGCCACTCCATTCCCTGCAGGATGGCGTCCACCGATTCCTGGGTGGAGCGCTCCACATCGGTGTCCTCGATACGCAGGATAAAGGTCCCCCCCTGTTTTCTGGCCAGCAGCCAGTTGAACAGGGCGGTGCGGGCGCCTCCCACATGCAGGTAACCGGTGGGGCTGGGCGCAAAACGGACACGAACGTCGGACATGCTGTATCTCCTCTGAAAAGCCGTACAGGCTTGCGATTAATATGCGACCGGACACTATAGCATTTGCAGACGGTCCCAAAAAGCATTTTCTCTGGGGCCGCCCTGCTTTAGGCTTTGACATCCGGGCAAATTATCATGATAGTATGCGCCATTTCCAGCACCTGGAGAACCACATGCATACCATTGATTCACTGATCAGGGAAAGCTGCCGCATAAACGGTGACCTTCCCGCCTTGCGCCACAAAGTGGCGGGCAGCTGGCAGGAGATGACCTACGGCACCCTCTGGCAACTTTCGGACCAGATTGCTGCCGGACTGCTCAAAGGCGGCTTCAAGGCGGGCGACCATGCGGCGCTGCTGGCGCCATCATCGCCCCACTGGGTTGCGGCCTATCTGGCCATCCTCAAGGCAGGCGGAGTGGTGGTTCCGATCGACAAGGAACTGAAAAGCGCCGAGTTGCGCCACATCCTGTCCAGTTGTCAGGCGCGGGTGATCTTTACGGCCCCTCCCAGCCTGGACCTGTTGCTTGAGATTGTACCGCAGATCACGTCGCTGGAACGGATTGTCATGCTGACATCCGTTGCCAGGGATCGCAGCGATGCGCTTGTGTCCCAGAACCTGTCGATACTGCTGGACGAATGGCGTGACCTGACGGTTGCGTTGAAGGTTCCCCATGAGCGGGTCCAGCGTCTGGAAACGGCGGCCCGTGAGTTTTATCGGCTGGTATGCGTCCCCGTCTCTGCCAGGGGCGAGCAGAGGAATGGCACAGACCCCTTTGCTGCCATCGAAGCGGTACGCACAAAACTCACCCATGAGGGAAGGTTATTGCCGCTGGATACCCTCTTGCACAGCGCCCCTCTTCCGGAGAAGCCGCGTCAGCCACAGGACCCGGCGGTGATCCTGTATACCTCGGGCACCACCGGGCGCGCCAAGGGCGCCATGCTCAGCCACGCCAATATCGTTTCCAATATCCTGGAGACCGGTGTGCACTTCGGGCTGGACAGCAGCATACATACCCTCTCGTTTCTGCCCATCAACCATGTCTTTGAACAGGTCTGCGGGGTGCTGTTGCCACTTTCCCTGGGGGGCAGGGTCACGTTTTGCGAATCGCTGAAAAAACTGGGTGAGAATCTGGCCGAGGTCAAGCCGACTTTCTTTCTGGGGGTTCCGGCGGTGTACCGCATGCTGCTGGATCGGATCATGAAGAATATCGAATCGAAAAAGCTGTCACGGACACTCTTCTCCCTCCCGCTTGTGCGTGGCCTGGTTACCTCAAAAGTACGCCGAGCCTTTGGCGCGGGCACCTTTTTCGTCAGCGGTGGCGCAGCCCTTGACCCCGCCATTGCCAAGGGACTCTCCAGGGTCGGCCTGACCCTGTACCAGGGGTATGGCATCACCGAGACCTCTCCAGTCCTCAGCGCCGAACAGCCGGGGAACAAGCGTCTCGGGACCGTCGGTCTTCCCCTGAGGGGGGTGACGGTGCGCATCGATGACCCCAATCAGGACGGAGTGGGAGAGATCGTGGTCAAGGGGCCGAATATCATGCTCGGTTATTACAACAACCCCCAGGCCACGGCCGAGGTACTGAACGATGGCTGGTACCGCACCGGTGATCTGGGGCGACTGGATAGTGACGGTTTTTTGACGATCTGTGGCCGGGTAAAGAACCTGATCGTTACCCCCAACGGCAAGAACGTCTATCCCGAGGAGGTTGAAATCGAACTGCTCAAGAGCCACTTCATCGCTGAGGTGATGGTCTATGGTCATCGTGTGGGACCGGCCGAGGAAGAGATCCATGCCATGATCTATCCCAGCCAGGAGGCGCTGGAAGATCACTGCCGCAAGCTGGGCAACTGCCCTCTGAGTGTAGGGGATGTGGAGGCTCTGCTGCGTAGCGAGGTGCAGGCCGCCTGCAGCACCCTGGCCGATTACAAGCGGGTGCGGAAATTCACCATTCGAGAGGACGAGTTCCCCAAGACAACCACCCGCAAGATCAAGCGTTTTGCCGTGGGGGCCAATATTTCCACCGGGGAGTAGAGAGGGCCTTCTGATATGGATGAAAGGGCGCCAGACGCAAAAAAAAAGGCGGGAAATACAATTCCGCCCTGATCTATTCAGCTTTCAAAATGACCTGTTTCTGAATCTGTGGCGTCTGAAGGATGAATCGAGCGAAATGCCGGAGTAAATTGCCGCGCACAACTACCGTATGAGCTGTACGTGTGAACTGCGCCAAAAGTGTGAATGTGGCCTGAAACTCAAAACAGAGGCATTCTCAGCGAGAGCAGCCCGGAAGGCGTCACGGATTCAGGCTGTTACCTTAGCCGGCACCCCTGCCAGGTTCCCCGTCTTGTCAATTCGTTGACAACCGCATACCACATCTGGTTATTCTTCAGCCCCCAGCGCGGAGCTACGCAGATGTTCAGCGGCGCCGAACCGTACAGTCGCTGGATCGTGATGCGCGCCGGTAGACGCTCCAGAAAATCGGCCGCCGTACTCACGTAGTCTTCCAGCCGGAGTGGCTGATACTCGCCCCGTCGGTAGCGATCAGCCAGTTCCGTCCCTTCCACCGCATGCAGTTGGTGCAGTTTTATGGAATCGATGGGCAGGGACGCGATCAGGTCGGCGGTTCTCAGAAATCCATCGGCTGTTTCACTGGGGAAGCCGTAGATCAGATGGGTGCAGATGTCAAAATTACGACCGGATGCACGCTGAACAGTCTCCAGATATTCATCCAGGGTATGGCCGCGGTTGATGTCGGTCAGGATGGCATCGTCCATGGATTGCAGGCCAAGCTCAAGGCAGACATAGCGCGTACGGGCAATCTCGCTTAGCAACTCCAGCGCTTCGTCGGAGAGTGCATCGGGGCGTGTGCCGACCGAGATACCCAGAACATCGGGATGGTCCAGGGCGCGGTGGTAGAGATCCGCCAGGACCTCAAGCGAGGCATAGGTGTTGGTGTATTTCTGGAAGTAAACGATGAATTTTCGGGAAGCCAGCCGGGCGCGATGGTAGGCCATGCCGTGGGCCATCTGCTCCTCGATGGGGATGACCGGCAGTGTGTCCCGGGGTGAGAAGGAGACGTTATTACAGTAGACGCAGCCGCCGGTCCCTTTGCTGCCGTCGCGGTTGGGGCAGGTAAAACCGCCATCCACATTGACCTTGCTGACCCGGCAGCCGAAGCGGCGGCGAAGGTAGTGACCATAGGAGTTTATGTGGAGATCGGGGTGGATCCGTTCGTCAGGAATGGGTGTCATGCCGCTCAATCGTCTTCAATAGGGATGATGCCGCGTCGGCCGGGTCATTGGCCGCGATGATTGCTGAAATGAGTGCGATACCTCGGGTTCCGGCGGACATGACCTCGGCAATGTTGGCTTGCTTGATGCCCCCCAAAGCAAAAACAGGTATGGTCAGGGCTGTGCATGCTTCCCTCAGCCTCTCCAGTCCGACCGGCTCGCCGTAGGCCGCCTTGGAGGGGGTGTGAAAGATCGGACTGAAGGTGACGAAATCGGCGCCGGCAGACTCTGCCGAACAGGCCTCTGCCACGGAGTGGGCCGAATAACCGATCAACATCCCTTCACCCAATGATCTGCGCGCCTCAGCCACAGATATTCCTTCGATACCCAGCTGCACTCCGTCGGCGCCGACGGCCCGGCAGATATCAAGCCTGCTGTTGATCAACAGGCGCGCACCGAATTCGTGGGTAACGGTACGCAGGATTTCGGCAAGAGCGAGTAGCTCATTATCGGGGAGATCCTTTTCCCTCAGTTGTACCGCCCTGACTCCGCTCTGCAGAACTGCCCGAACAACGTCCGTCAACGGCCGACCAGCTGTTTGATGACGGTCGGTAATCAGATAGAGGGGGAAATCAACGCTGCCAGTGCGTTGCCTTTCCCTCCTGGATACGGTTGGCATCAGCCGATCATCCCGTCCAGGGGACTGGAAGCGTTGGCGTAGAGCTTGCGGGGTATGCGGCCGGCTTTGAAGGAGAGGCGACCGGCGATGACCGCCAGTTTCATGGCTTCGGCCATGGCAATTGGATCCTGGGCGCCGGCGATGGCGGTGTTCATCAACACACCGGCGCAGCCGAGTTCCATGGCGATGGCGGCGTCCGAGGCAGAACCGACACCTGCATCGACGATGACCGGCACCTTGATGTTCTCAAGAATGATGCGGATATTGAAGGGGTTGCGGATTCCCAGGCCGCTGCCGATGGGAGCGCCCAGGGGCATGACCGCGGCGCAGCCGAGGTCTTCCAGTTTGCGGCAGAGGATGACGTCATCGCTGCAGTAGGGTAGTACGGTGAAGCCTTCCTTGACCAGGATCCTGGCGGCTTTGAGAAGCTCTTCGTTGTCGGGGAAGAGGGTTTTTTCATCTCCCAGGACCTCAAGCTTTACAAAATCGGACAGACCGGCTTCCCGGGCCAGGCGACAGGTGCGCACGGCATCGTCGGCGGTGTAACAACCGGCGGTATTGGGGAGCAGGGTGTATTTTTTAGGGTCGATATAGTCCAGCAGGGATTCCTGGCTGCGGTCGGAAATGTTGACCCGCCGTACGGCAACGGTAATAATTTCAGCCCCGGAAACCTCCAACGCCTGTGCCATCTGGCGAAAATCAGCATACTTGCCGGTACCCACCATCAGACGTGAATTGAACTCTCGTCCGGCTATAACAAGTTTATCTTCAGCCATATTCATGATCTCCTCTTCTGGGAATTCTGTGCTCAAGGACGCTCCGCTGCGACCAGTACGTTATCCGCCGCCGACAAACTGAACAATCTCGATAACATCCCCGGCCGTCAGTGTCCGGGAATCGTAGAATGACTTCGGGACAATGTCCATATTCAGTTCGACCGCGACGAACTCGCGCTTGATTTCCAGGTGGTCAAGCAGATCCGCAAGGGTGCTGCCATCTTTCACTTCGGAGGGTTTGCCGTTAATCGTTACGAACATTCCGACCTCCTTAAACGTAAAAAAACCGCAGAAGCGGCTTGTGAGTGTTGACTGCTTGCGCTTCCCTACGCCGGCATTACCCGGATCAGGTACTAAGGGTCGCGGCGCTTGCAGACCGCTCTCAGTCGAAACTCCCCCAGCGTTTTTAGACAAACTAGTTGATTGATATGCCACTGTCAATTGAATTTATCCCCAAGCAGATCCATGGCCATGGGAGATTTTTATTTGAAGTTAAAAACAGTATTGAAAAAAAAGATTTATGGTATAGTTCTGGCAAAATAAACACTGTTTCAAACAAGTTAGGGTGTAGGAGGGGCTGGCGTGTCCGATAAGAGGAGTCCCACAAGGCATAAAAAAAGGTTTTCAGTGCATTTCGGTGTCGAGGAAGCCAACAGGGTTGCATTTACCGAAGATGTTTCCTTGACCGGAATGTTTCTCAGGTCTCTGAATGTCTGTCCGCCCAATACAAAGATACGAATTGAATTTTTGTTGGAAAATGAAAACAGTGTTGTGCTGGAAGCGCGAGTCATGTGGGCAAAAAAGGTGCCCCAGAATCTTTTTCATCTCGTAAAAAAAAGTGGCATGGGGGTTCGTATTCTTCGCTTCCATTCCGGCGAGGAGCATTTCCGGCGGTTCTGCAATGAAATAACGCTCGGTTGTTAGATTCTCATGCTGAAGCCCCGGATTAATTTGCTGACACGTCAGTTCTCTCCCACGAGGAAATGATTCATGTGTAAAAAAATCTTTATCGGTGCTACTGCCCAGCATTGCGGCAAGACTACCATCAGTCTGTCCCTGATGCACCTGGCGTTAAAAAAATATCCACGGGTTGGATTTATCAAGCCCATTGGTCCCAAATGTATTGAATATAGAGGCATCTGCATGGATGTCGATGCTGCCATGGTTTCCAGTGTTTTTAATCTGGATGACGATGTGCGGCTCATGTCCCCCATGGCTCTGGTCCCCGGTTCCACGCGGCGTTTTCTGGATGGCGAAATACCTGCAGACTATCCGCGGCGGACCATACTTGAGGCGGTTGAGAAGCTGGAGCAGAAAAACGATTTGCTGATCATTGAAGGAGCCGGCCACACCGGTGTCGGTTCGGTTTTCGGTGTCGATAACGCGACCGTTGCCGCAATGCTTGGTGCGCCGGTGTTGCTGGTGACCGGCTGCGGCATCGGCAGCGTCATCGATGAGGTCAAACTCAATCTGGCCCTGTACCGGGAAGCCAAGGCAAAGGTTGATTTCATCATGCTCAACAAAATGGTGCCGGACAAAAAAGAACGCTCGCTGCACTATATTCGCAAGGTTTTCGAGAAAGACGGCATCACGGTAACTACCGCCTTTGATTTTCTCCCCATTTTGGCCGATCCGACACTCCAACATATTGCCGAATTGCTGAAGCTGCCGCTGATGGGAGATCAGCGAGAACTCAGCCGTATATGTCATACGATCCAGCTGGGTGTTGCCTCATGCCAGCGCGTGATCGATATTCTGGGTGAGTCTACGCTGCTGGTTGTTAACAGTTCACGGGATGAGCTGCTCGTGACCGCATCATCCCTGCATCACATCCCCGACTTTAAAAAACGCCTGACCGGACTGGTAATCTGTGGTCAGTCTCCCATATCCGCCATCACACAGCAGATACTGGAGGACAGCAACATACCCTATTTCCGGGTTAAGGATATCTCGGCGGAAGTGTTTATCCGTCTGCGGGAGCATGTGTCCAAAATCGGTCCCGACGACAGGGAGAAAATCGAACTGATCAACGCTACTGCTGAACGTTGTATCGATTTTGACGCAATTGATGCCAAGCTGTGAGATTATGGGTTGCGTGCTGTGAATAACGGCGAAAAAACGCTTGACCTTACTGTCTGATTGCTATTTATAGGTAATACCACATGAAACGTGCAGTTACGCCGGTGAAACCATGATTTTTCTTACCCGTATGGATCGACAGACTTTTTACATAAACCCCGACCATATCGTCAGTATTGAGGAAACCCCCGATACGGTCATCACACTGTTCAATGATCACCATTTCATTGTCAAAGAGCCGGCCCGAGTCATTATCGACAAGATTATTGCATTCCGCTCCCGGATTATCCGTCGCTCAGGCGCCACGACCGGCAAAAAACATCGGGCCGCACAGCGGCAGAAGCTCTTTGGAAATGTTACCTTGAACAGTGACGCAGTCATATCCGGTAAACGCCACAATCGCAATGGTTCACCACTTCACACCCGGGATTTCTAGCATATGGATTTAGCAACCATCATTGGGTTACTCATGGGCTTTGCCGCCATTTTCGGCGGTGCGTTCCTCGAAGGTCTGCACATGAGCGCCCTCATTCAGCCGACCGCGGCCATGATTGTGCTTGGCGGTACCTTTGGCGCCACGTTTATCTGCTTCCCGTTGTCCTCCATCATCAAGGCGTTTAAAGATGTCAAAATTGCGTTCATGCCCCCCAAGGTTGATCACGAGTCGGTGGTCAAGGACATCATCAATTATGCCACCAAGGCCCGCCGCAATGGCTTGATTTCTCTGGAGCAGGAGGCCCAGTCCGCCAGGGATCCCTTCATCAAAAAAGGTATTTCCCTGGTTGTTGACGGTATTGATCCCCAGAAGTTGCGGGAAACCCTGGAGGCTGACATCATGTCCTTCGAGGATCATTCCAAGCACAGCGTTGAGTTCTACGAATCAGCGGGCGGGTTTGCTCCAACCATCGGTATCATCGGCGCTGTGCTCGGACTGATTCACGTCATGAGCAACCTCTCCGATACCTCCAAACTGGGCGGTGGTATTGCGGTTGCTTTCGTAGCAACTATCTATGGCCTGATGGTTGCAAATATCATCTGTCTTCCCATCGGAACCAAGCTTAAGATACGCATGAAGGAGGAAGTTCTGCGCCGCGTCATGATTCTTGAGGGCCTGATTGCCATCCAAAACGGTGAAAACCCGCACTTCATCGAACAGAAACTGAAAGCCTTTGCGGGCGGCGAGCACTGATTCTGCCATGGCACTGAAAAAAGAACCTGAAAAGCATGTCAATCACGAGCGTTGGCTGGTTTCCTACGCAGACTTCATCACACTGCTCTTTGCCGTGTTTGTTACGCTCTATGCCATGTCCCAGAGCGACAAGAAAAAAGCCGAGGAGGTCATGCAGTCCATCCAGCAGTCGTTCGGGATGATACAATCCGGTGCACCTTCGCCCAAGATGAACGTTCTGCCCTCGAGTCAGGTGAACATAACACCCAGTATCAGGCCCGAGATCTCCGTGGCACCGGGGTCCCGTGCGTCACGTGGCCAATTCAAAACCCGCGCCGATGAAAAAGATTTCCGCCAGATTAAATCTTCCATTGATGCCTATCTTGTCAAACAGGGCGCCCAGAACAAGGTTTCCCTGACAATCACTCGCCGTGGCCTGATCGTCAGCCTGAAAGAGGCCGGTTTTTTCGATTCCGGTCAGGCCCAGATCAAAGCGAGCGCCTATGAACTGATCAACACGATTTCCGAAGTCATGACCCAGTACAACAATCCTTTGCGCCTTGAAGGTCATACCGACAACATCCCCATCAGTACCTCCCAGTTTCCCTCGAACTGGGAACTCTCCACAGCCCGCGCCGTAAATGGGCTCAAATATCTGGTCAAGAACTTCGATGTCGATCCCGACAAGATTTCCGCCACCGGCTACGCGGAGTTCCGGCCACTGGCGGACAACGCCACCGCTGAAGGGCGCGCCAAAAATCGTCGTGTTGACCTTGTCATGCTCTCCGGCGATGGCGAGCGCGGCGAACCCTGAAAAAAATCCATCCCTGTAACCCAACAGGACGTATTCTGTCACATGTGTATGCTACTTTTTCCAAAACAGGAAAAGGAGGCGGATCATGGAGCCGATTGTACTGATGGGGTTGATTGTCGTTGTGTATGGCGGGTATGTTTCGATTGCGGATTGGCTGCACAACAGCCTGTCAGGCGAGTTAAACAGGCGTGTCAGCAGGAGTTCCGGTCTGGTTGAGCATCCGAAGCCGTTGGTCAAGCAGATGGCGAGGATGCACGTTTGAAAGGGCCTTGAGCATGCTGTTTTTTATGTGGGGGATGTCCTTCTCAAGTTTTGTGAGCAGGTTTTTCATCCGTTTGCGCTGCAGGTCGGCGGAGCCGCACACGGGACACCTGCAGCAGACTACCGGCAGGGCTGCTCTCTGTGAAAAGCGGATAATCTCTTCTTCGGCGACATAGACCAGGGGGCGAATGACGGTCGTCTTGCCGTTGTCCGCCAGCATGTTGGCCGACATGGCCTTGAGAGAACCGACAAAAAACTGGTTCAGGAGCAATGTCTCGATGAAGTCGTCGCTATGGTGTCCCAGCGCCAGTTTATTGCAACCCAGACTTTCGGCCAGACCATAGAGTGCGCCGCGTTTGAGGCGGGCGCAGATGGAGCAGTAGGACGAACCTGGCCGCCGTTTTTCCGAGATGATATCATAGTGGTTTGTTCTTTCCAGGTGGCCGGGGATACCCAGGGTTTTGATAAATGCTTCGATCACGTCGCTACGGAAGCCCTGATACCCTGAGTCAATCGTCAGTGCCGTGATTTCAAACCTGACCGGCGCTCGCCGTCGCAACTCATCCAGCAGAAGCAGCATGGTGTAGGAGTCCTTGCCTCCCGATACCGCCACCGCGATGCGGTCCCCTTCCTGTATCAAACCGAAATCCGCTACAGCCTTGCCCACGGAGTGACGCAATTTTCTGAATAACGGAAGTTCCCGCATTTCCAGCTGTGTCAATGCCATTGAGTCAGCACCCTCTTGCAGTGGCAACGTCATTGAGAAACTTCGTTACCATGGGAGAAAATGCCTCGTGCTCCAGCAGAAATGCGTCGTGACCATATGATGATGTCATCAGATGGTATTCGACCGGTTTGCCCAGTTCGCGCAGACAGGCAACCATTTCTTCGGTCTGATGGGGCGGGTAGAGCCAGTCCGAGGAGAAAGCGAAAAACTGCATCGGTGCGGTTACCCTGCTGAATGCTTCGGACAGTGATTCATAACCCCAGGTCACATCGTAGAGATCCAGCGCCTTGGCAAGATAGAGGAATGAGTTGGCGTCGAAACGGTTGACAAAACTGTATCCGTTGTATGTGAGATAACGCTCTACCTCGAACTGTCCAAAAAAATCGAATTTTCCGTCCCTGGCTGAAAATTTGCGCCCGAATTTGGCGTCCATGGATTCATCGGACAGGAAGGTAATGTGGCCGATGGCGCGGGCCAGAGCCAGACCATCCTTTGGGCTGTGTTTGTATTCCCCTTTACGCCAGGTGGGGTCGTTGAAGATAGCCCAGCGCGCAATTGCATTGAGCGAAATCGCCATGGGTGAAGGACGTGGCGTTGTAGCCAGCACGATGGCCGATGCGATGGCATTGGGGTATTGAGTTGCCCACTCCTGGGTCTGCATGCCGCCCATGCTGCCACCAATTACCGAAAGGAGGCGCTCGATTCCCAACGATTCGATCAACAGTTTCTGGGCGCGGACCATGTCCCTGACCGTAATGACCGGGAAGGTCAGATTGTAGGATTTGCCGGTTTTGGGGTTGGTGGATGCGGGACCGGTTGACCCGTAACAGGAACCGATGACATTGGAGCAGATCACGAAATAACGGTCGGTATCCAGCAGGCGGCCGGAGCCGACAATGGCATCCCACCAACCCGGTTTGGTGTCGTTTTCGTTCAGTTTTCCGGCCAGATGGGCGCTGCCGGTCCAGGCATGTTCCACAAGAATGGCATTGGAGGCAGTTTCGTTGAGGGTTCCGTAGGTTTCATAGACGAGGGTTATGGGGGCAAGGATGCGTCCGCTATCCAGTTTGATACCGTCTGCTATGGTTATGGACTGTTCATTGACGATACTGACGGACATGAAAAAACCCCTTCAATGCAAAATGAGAAGGGGCTGAAAAAGCATATTCGCAGCGCACCCCTCATCTTTGCCTCACGGCAGGAATTAGCACCTGACGCCATGACGGCCGGTTGCTGTGGTTTCACAGGGCCTTTCCCTCCACCACTCTCGATAAGCAGGTTTTATGGTCAAACAATACGAAAGAAGAGGGTTTTTGTCAACAAGATATGCTGCGCTATTCAAAGAACCTGCACTGAAAGCGCTGGAAAACGGAAATGCCATCTGCTATAGTCCTGGGCGCTAAAACCCTCAAATATATGCAGCTTGCAAGGAGATAATTCATGAGAAGACTTGTGCTGTTGCCGTTGTTGTTGCTGTTCTTAGGTTGTTCTCAGAACCATTTCAACGTGCCCGCAGAAAACTTTGCCAGTCGGGTTAAAATGCTGGGTGTGGCTCCCATTTTCATTGATGATGACTCCGACATAAAACACCCTCAGAAGGAGCAGTTGATCGCACTTGTGACGGAGGCGAACCATACCTATGAATACCAGTTGGCTCGCAAACTGAAGGAAACCGGAAATTACTTCAGCGTATCGCTGCTGGACGGCGATCCCCGCATGATCTTTTCGTCGCTTTTTTTCCGCCGCGAAAAACGAGATGATGCTTCCATACAGTACAACAAGTATTTCTGGAAAAACGACGAAATACAAAAGTATATTCACAAAAACAATCTGGATGCGGTCATGCTGATCGTGGTCAGCGGCCTGAGTAAGACAGACAAGATTTACTCAAATACGATGCTTTCATCGCTGACCAGCGAATACAACTACCTGATCATGACTGCACAGATTGTTGATGCCAACGGAACCGTTCTGTGGGAGTATCCCAATTTCCGGAGTCGCCTGCCTACCTTCCAGCCCATGATTGCACTGCAGTATCCCGATTTCAACGAGGCTGAGGCTAACATTTCCGAAAAAGCCGAAGTAAAATTCAAAACCATTGACGGGATCAAACGCAGATTCAACGAAAAACAGAAGGATCTGCTGCGGCGCGAAACAAAGGAAGCAGAGGTCTATGTCTCACAGTTCGATGAAATGGTCTCACTGCTCAAGTTTGATTCTTCCAAGGACCCCAAAAAAACACCAGTTCCTGAAAAAGCCCGCACGACAGTCGATCAATCCCGCCCCGCTGCTGCTCTTCCGGCAACTCCGCAGTCAAAGCCTGCTGTTGTAAGCGGTCCGGTCGTGGAGACACCTGCTGTAAAGGCTATGGAGCCGAAGATTCTGCCGGTTGAAGCGACCGGAGTGCCTTCGGATGAAATCGTTCCCGCTGCTGACCAGCCCAAATAGGGAGATAGTGACATCTGTTAGTCAGCCTGATCGCACCCCAAAAGCAGAACGTCACGATCCAAACGTAAAGCGCCCCTCCGAGCATAATCGGAAGGGCGCTTTACGTTTATTAGGAGAGAGCCTGTCTTTTATGGGCGCCTGATGATCATCAGCGACAGGTAATCGGGAGAATGGGCGGCCATGGCTGATATATCGCTTAAAATTAGTTGACGAGCGCTTCCAACCCGTTCGACAAACAGGGAGCTCTCTGAACGCCCTGTTTGCCTGAGCAGTTCCAGTATGTCCGCATAGAACGGCTTGACCTTCAGCAAGACCACGGTCTCGTAGGCAGCCAATGCTTCAGCGATTGCCGGCAGACCGGCCGTGGCAGGAATGATAACGATTTTTTCTTCGGCTTCGGCCAGCGGCACTCCCGCCACAGCAGCGGCAGTATTGATGCTCGATATGCCCGGAATAATTTCAATGCTGATCTGTGGATAGTTCTCTCGAAAAATCCGCAGCAGATAGATGAAGGTTGAATAGAGCAGCGGGTCGCCGATGGTAATAAATGCAACCGTCTTGCCTTCTGCAACCCTATCTGCGATCAGGGCGGCAGCTTCCTGCCAGGCTGGAATCAGGCGAGATTTGTCCGATGTCATGGGAAACTGGTGGATGATGAGTTCCTGACGCGCTTCATCCACAAATTCTTTAACCGTCTCATGGGCAACGCTGGCATCGCCGGGAAGTGAAACAGGGGCCAGAATCACATCCGCTGAACGCAGGATGCGCTCGGCCTTTCTTGTCAAAAGTTCCGGATCACCCGGACCGACTCCAACAGCATAAACCATTGCCATTATTGCTTGCTCCCCTTGTGGGCTGTGATGATGTAGACCGGATTCTGGGCTTCGAACAATTTGTACTCGGTCAGTTTGCGGGTTTTTGAGATGTTGACGCAGGTGGCTTCGACAGTGTAGCCCTGGTCCTCCAAGTACTCCACCGACTTGGAAAGCGTGTCGAGGGTAACGGCATTTAGAACGATCAGCCCTTCCGGTTTGAGGCGTTTGTCTACGAAATCGATGATCTCTTCGAGTTGTCCCCCGGCCCCGCCGATGAAGACACGATCCGGATCGGGAAGATCCTCAAGTCCTTCCGGTGCGTAGGCCTCGATCAGCTTGACGTTGCGCGCGCAGAATTTTTTCAGATTCGCGTGAATATGGCCAACGCAGAGAGGGTTTCGCTCCACGGCGAAAATGCGGCCATTTGGCATCAGGTTGGAGGCCTCGATGGACACTGAGCAACTTCCCGCACCTATATCCCACATCACCAGGTCGTCCTGAAGCTGGAGCTTGGACATGGTCACCGCTCGCACTTCCTGTTTGGTAATCAGCTTCTTGACAGTCTGGAATTCGTCATCGGCAATGCCGATCAGCGGGTACTGGACCAGGTTCGGTTCGTAGGTTTTGATCAGGATTAAAATATTGAGATCGGATGGCTTCAGCTCCAGCAGTCCACGCACATCGGTTCGGGTGAACTTTTCAGTATCCAGCCCCAGATCTTCGCAGAGCCAGGCCTCGTATCCTTCAGCGCCTCGTTCTATCAACTCGCGTGCGATGGAGGTGGGGGTATTGACTTTATCGGTCAGGACACAGGCTTTTTCAGCAGCTATGATTCTGTCAACCGCCGCATGCAGTCCCCTGCCATGGGCAGAAACAAAGATGGCATCGTCCCAGGGTTCCTTGATACGGGAAAAAGCATACTGCATGCTGGTTACATTGGCAAAGATGGTGATGCGGTCCTTGGGGAGGTTGCGGAGCAGGAAACGGGATATGCCGAAGAAATTGGGATCACCGGAAGCCAGGACAACGACCGAAAGATCTGTCTTCTTGAGAAACTCCAATAGATCGGGCAGAGCACCCAGAAGCATTTTTTTCCCGGCATAGGCAGGAAAAATATCAAGATGCCGCTGATGACCGATCATTACTTCGGTTTTTGCGATAGTGTCCAGAGCCGTGGAGCTAAAGCCTTCCCAACCTTCTATGCCGGCGCCAACAAGGTATATTTTTTGTTGTTTCAAGTCCTGTGCTCCTCATAGAGGTGTCATGTGTACGGAGGGGACTATATCACCCCGGAGATGAAAAATCACCTTGTTTGTCTGCCCCATGGACTCGGGCAGATCAGCCCGTCCTGGCTGCCCGCATTCAGAAAAGAAACGGTATATTCAGCTGAACAGGATAAAAAGCGTCACTTATTTAAACAATTAATGTCACTTTTCTGACAATAAGGCATTGCTGCTTTCGCGGTTCGGATTCGCAAAGCAGCCAGGGCTGGGAGTTTGTCTTTAATGAAGATGTTGGGCACGATATGTGCTTTAATTTAGTCAACAAACAGGATACACGAGAATACTAAACCCTCTGCGAGGAGGGGACGGAAAGCCTACAGGGTCTCCCTGAGACAGCCGGGTCGCCGAAATATCTCCCAAGATACGAACGCGTCCCGGCTTTGTCGTGCCGGGGCAAACAACGGAGCCGAGCATCAAGCACGGCAGAAGGGAGCCCCAATGTCAATCACCCGCGGAACAAGAGGTGGCGCATTTCTGAGGCGTAGTGCCGTAGTGAGTACGTTTTTTGCCTTTCTCGTCCCCCAGGCCGTTCGCGCTGAGCCGCTGCTATATTTATTTAAGGAAGACAGCGGCAAAACCACCCAGCGGAATGAAAACAATCGTCGCACCGTAAGACAGTCGTCGGTGCTAAGCTTGAATGAAAACGGTGAACTGGTGGCGAAGTACGGCTCGGTTAAGCTGGTCGTGGGTTACTGTCCACCGGAAGAACCACATAAACAGCAGGAGCCGGCCCGCCTTGCCATGGCAATGGCCCAGGGTACCCAGCAGGTTAGCGGTATCAGCATCAAGATCAACTTTGCCTTCTGAGTCCGGGCGCCGCATTCCGCGGCCCCTCTTTCAACACTATCACCGTAGTGCACAAAAAAATGGCCGGGGTTTGCACCTCGGCCATTTCTCGTCTGTGTTCAGGAACGATCAGCTTTTTGCCTGGCGTTTGCGTTTGGTAGGGTCAAGTTCCTTTTTACGGAGACGGATCGACAGGGGAGTTACCTCCACCAGTTCGTCGTCATCGATGAACTCCAGTGCCTGTTCCAGGGTCAGCAGGCGCGGCGGGGTGAGCTTGATGGCGTCGTCGGTGCCGGAGGCGCGCACATTGGTCAGCTTCTTGCCCTTGCAGGGATTGACATCCAGGTCGTTGTCCTTGTTGTGCTGGCCGATAATCATGCCGCCGTAAACCTCAGTTGCTGCTCCGATGAAGAGGGTTCCGCGCGGTTGGAGGGCATCCAGTGAATAGGCGGTGGTCTCGCCATGCTCCATGGCCATCAGTACACCGTTCTTGCGGCCGGGAATGTCGCCTTTGTAGGGGGCGTATTCGTGGAAGGTGTGGGTCATGACGGCGGTGCCGCGGGTGTCGGTCAGTACCTCGCCACGCAGGCCGATTAGTCCGCGGGCCGGGATAACAAACTCCAGGCGGACCATTTCTCCCATGGGTGCCATGGCGACCATCTCTCCCTTGCGGGGTCCCATCTTCTCGATGATGGCGCCCTGGAATTCTGAGGCCACGTCAACCACTAGGTACTCCATCGGTTCGGTTTTGACACCGTCCTTCATACGGATAATGACTTCCGGTTTGGAGACAGCAAGTTCAAAGCCCTCGCGGCGCATGTTCTCGATCAGGATCGACAGGTGCAGTTCGCCGCGGCCGGAAACCTTGAAGGTGTCGGGACTGTCCGTATCCTCGACCCGCAGGGAGACATTGACGCGCAGTTCCTTGGTCAGGCGTTCGCGGATGTTGCGTGAGGTGACCCATTTGCCTTCACGACCGGCAAAGGGAGAGGTGTTAACGATGAAGTTCATGGCCAGTGTTGGTTCGTCGATGGAAACGTAGGGAACCGCAATCGGGGTTTCGGCCGAGGCCAGGGTCTCGCCGATGCTGACCTCTTCAAATCCGGCCACGGTTACAATGTCACCGGTGCCCGCCTCTTCGATATCAACCTGCTTGAGCCCTTCATAGCCGAGCAGTTTGGAGATGCGACCCTTGGTGATTGTGCCGTCGCGCTTGATCATGGCAACGGTTTCACCGGCCCGGACCTTGCCGTTGAAGATACGGCCGGTAGCCATGCGGCCGATGTAATCGTTGTAATCGATGTTGGCTATCAGCATCTGGAAGGGGGCGTTTGCGTCACCCTTGGGGGGGCGGACGTTGGCTTCCACCACCGCAAAAAGCGGTTCCATGCTGGTTGATTCGATACTGATGTCCAGCTTGGCATAGCCCATCTTGGCGCTGGTGTAGACAACCGGAAAGTCAAGCTGGTCGTCCGTGGCATTCAGTTCGCAGAACAGGTCGAAGACCATGTTGAGAACCTCGTCGGGGCGTGAGCCGGGACGGTCGATCTTGTTGATGACCACGATCGGTTTGAGTCCCAGATCGAGGGATTTTTTCAGCACGAAGCGTGTCTGGGGCATGGGGCCGTCCAGGGCATCCACCAGCAGCAGGACCGAGTCGACCATCTTCAGTACGCGCTCCACCTCGCCGCCAAAGTCGGCATGGCCCGGGGTATCGACGATATTGATCTTGTAGGGTCCATGGTGGATGGAGAGGCTCTTGGCCAGAATGGTGATGCCGCGTTCCTTCTCCAGATCGTTGCTGTCCATCACGCGTTCGGTGATGGCTTCATTCTCACGGTAGACACCGGCGTGCTTAAGCATGGCGTCGACGAGCGTTGTCTTGCCATGGTCAACGTGGGCAATGATGGCGATGTTTCTAATTCTTTCCTGCATGGGTAAAGCTCCTCGCGTAATGTTCAAAATAAAACGACGGGCATTACTGCCCGTCGCATTTGTATAACTATGTCAGGTTTTCGTTGCACTGGCAAGTGTTTATGCGTTAATTGAGCAAAACTGTTCGAAGAACAGCGCGGTTCAGTGGTCGTTGTAGCCCAGAACCACCAGGAGACAACTTCCATCCGCGATGATGTTGATACCCCGCTTATGGCAGATCGCTACTGCCTCTGGGTGCTCGGCGCCGGGTTGCATCCAGATGTTGGAAATTCCCTTTTCAATAGCCTGTTTCACCAGTTGGACGGTGACTGAGGGAGGGGTAATGATAGAGAGACTTTTGACGTCCTCAGGTAGCTCTGAGATCGTTGCAACACAGGCAACTCCCTCGATTTCAGTTTCATGGGGGTTAATCGGTACAACGGTTCTGCCATGTTGCTGATAGCAGCGCAGCATTTTATTGCCGTATTTATAACGTTTCGTGGAAGCGCCGGCAACTCCGAATGCCGGTGAGGCCAGGAATACTTTGATTTGCTGATCTATATCCATGTCAGGCTCCTATGGCTCGTGTGATATTTTAATCTCTGATCTGTCCATCGCCGTAGACAATAAATTTGGTGGTGGTCAGATCCTCAAGACCCATGGGGCCGAATGAGTGCAGTTTGGTGGTGGAAATGCCGATTTCCGCACCCAATCCGAGCTGGTTGCCATCGGCGAAGCGGGTGGAGGCATTGACGAGCACGCAGCTGGAATTAACCTCACGGATAAAGCGCTGGGCACGGCTGTAATCATTGGTAATGATCGATTCGGTGTGCAGTGAGCCATAGCGGTTGATATGGTCGATCGCCTGATCCAGGTTGTCCACCACACGGCAGGCTAGGATCAACTCCAGATATTCAGCGTACCAGTCCTCTTCGTTGGCCGGTTTGGCTTGGGGAGCATGGGAGCAGAAGCGCTCGTCGCCACGAAGTTCAACCTGCAACGCGTTTAAGGTTGAAGCAATGCGGGGAATAAATGCTGCAGCGGCGGACTGGTGCACCAGGATGGTTTCCAATGCATTACAGACACCGGGGCGTTGGGTCTTGGCGTTGATGATTATCCGTTCGGCCATGTCGAAATCGGCGTTTTCATCGACGAAAATGTGGCAGACTCCCTTGTAGTGCTTGATGACCGGTATGCGTGAGTTTTCCGTCACAAAGCGGATCAGGCCTTCACCTCCACGGGGAATGATCAGATCGATCATTTCCTCCTGTTTGAGCATCTCTAACACACCCTGCCGATCCGTAAAGGGGATCAGAGCCAAGGCAGCGGCAGGAACACCCTTGGCGGTCATGGCATTCCGTAGTACAGCTGCAATAGCCCTGTTGGAGTTGATGGCTTCTTTTCCGCCGCGCAGGATGACGGCATTGCCTGCTTTGAGACAGAGCGCAGCGGCGTCGGCGGTTACATTAGGCCTCGCTTCGTAGATGATACCGATGACACCCAGGGGGATGCGCATTTTACCTACCATCAGGCCGTTGGGGCGTTTCCACATCTTGGTGACCTCGCCCACCGGATCTGGCAGGGCGGCAACTTCGCGCAGGGCATCGGCAATACCGGTGATCCGTTTTTCATCCAGCATAAGCCGATCCAACATGGCTGCGGAGAGATCCTTCTGTTTTCCCGCTTCCAGATCCTTGGCGTTTTCCGCAATCAGATGCGGTGTTTGCAGTTCGAGAGCTTCCGCCATGGCCAGTAGTAGTTCGTTCTTGACTGTTGTGTCAAGCCGTGACAATACAAACGACGCCTGGCGGGCGTCCCGGGCAATTTGTTCAACTTCTTTGGCAATATCCATGAAACTCCCCTTGCATACAGTATTCGGCAGTAAATTGTAGGGCAATTTGAGGGGCACTTCAAGAGGAATGAATGGGAAAGGACGAGGAGAGGTCGCTCGGCTGAGTTGGCTCTCCCCAATTTCCAGCGTTGAGTTCGTATCAATACTACCTATTTCTTGTGACACTCCTTGCAGCCCATGGGGCCTTTTTTGGTCTCCGAGTGGCATTCTTTGCAGGTTTTGTGAGCCCACTCCTTGCCAAATCCTGAAATCTTTCCGCCTTGGGCAGTTGCGTGGCACTTTTGGCAATCTTTCAGCACTTCCTGGTGAACTTTATGGGGGAAGGTTACTTTGCCGATGGATGCGGGAAATTCCAGGGTTTCCCCTGCGGCAAAGGCTGTTCCGGCAATTGCGGCGAGTGCAAGCATGATAAGTACGGTTTTTTTCATCTGTTCATCTCCTTTTGGATGTGTGATAGTTACAATCCGGTTTGCTGCCACTACTCAAGCTGAAATATCACGTAGAATCAAGCGGTGCCAAAAAAATAGTAACCTACGTTATTTTCCGGAACGCCCGAATTTTTCTGCCACTCGGTCTAGACCAATACATAATGTATTCATTTGTTGTGCCAATGGGGTTTGAGCTTGTAACATACAGATATAAAAAGAGTTTTGTTTGGAGAGACGCTGGTGCGGAAACGTGCGTACCGCAATTACGGTGGTTTCCGTTGCATATGCGTCAAAGTTCAAAAAATCTAAAAACTTGCCATGCATCGCAGTATATGTAAAATTTCTAAATTCATCTGAATAAATTGCAGGGGAGAAATAGTTCGAATGAATATTCTCAAAAACAAAAAAGGTTTTACGTTGATTGAGATTATGGTCGTGATCGTTATCCTGGCGATGCTCGCCGCATTGGTCGGTCCCAAGTTGATGGGGCGCACCGATGAGGCCAAGGTCAAAACAACCAGAATTCAGCTCAAGGGCCTGGAGTCAGCACTTAAACTGTACAAGCTGGATAACGGCGTGTATCCCAGCACTGAACAGGGGCTGAGCGCCCTGGTGACAAAACCGACGGTTGGCGTGATCCCCAAATCCTATAAAGAGGGCGGCTATCTTGACAGCAACAGCAAGGTCGTACCCAAGGATGCCTGGGACAATGATTACATCTATGTCTCACCGGGCGAACATGGCGATTATGACCTTTCATCCTATGGCGCCGACGGCGTCAAGGGGGGCGATGGAAAAAACGCCGATATCACTAGCTGGGGCGAGAAGTAAACGATTGGTGTCTGTTTTAATATATCCGGGCAATATTCATGTATCGGTTTGAAACTCTTGTTGTATCTGTTATAAGCAGTTCGATGTCTTATACATAGCTTAAAAGAATAATTACACATGTGTGAGGAGGATTCATCGCGATGGCGCAGAAATACGTGTATTTCTTTGGTAACGGACAGGCAGACGGCAGAGCCGACATGAAAAATCTGCTGGGGGGTAAGGGAGCTAATCTGGCCGAAATGACCAGCATCGGTCTGCCGGTTCCTCCCGGATTTACCATTTCCACCGAAGTTTGTACCGAGTTCTATAAGAATGACCGTACCCACCCTGCGTCGCTGGCCGCCGAAGTGTCTGCCAACCTGAATCGTGTTGAGCAATTGATGGGTAAAAAGTTTGGTGATGCCCAAAATCCGCTCCTGCTTTCCGTCCGTTCTGGCGCCAGGGCTTCCATGCCGGGCATGATGGATACGGTTCTGAATCTTGGCCTCAACGATACCACCGTCAAGGGAATCATTGCCCAAAGCGGTGACGAACGGTTTGCCTACGATGCCTACCGTCGTTTTGTGCAGATGTATGCCGATGTGGTTCTGGGGATGAAAAAAGAGGTGCTTGATCATCTCCTTGAACAGAAAAAAGAAGAACGTGACGTGTATATGGACACCGACCTTTCCGCTTCCGACTGGAAAGAATTGGTGGTTCAGTACAAGGCCGCCATCAAAGCTGAACTGGGAATAAACTTCCCCGAAGATCCCCAAGAACAGTTGTGGGGCGCCGTCAACGCGGTCTTTGGTTCGTGGATGAACCAGCGCGCCATAACCTATCGCAAACTCAACAACATCCCGGCCGACTGGGGTACCGCCGTCAATGTCCAGGCCATGGTGTTCGGCAACATGGGTAATGATTGCGCCACCGGCGTTGCGTTTACCCGCGATCCTTCTACCGGTGAAAACTATTTTTACGGCGAATTCCTAGTCAATGCTCAGGGAGAGGATGTGGTGGCGGGTATCCGCACACCCCAGCCGATCAATCGCGCCAAGAACAAGGATGTCGACTTGCCCTCCATGGAAGAGGTCATGCCGGAATGTTACCAGCAACTGGTGCGTATCCGCGAGATTCTTGAACAGCATTACAAGGATATGCAGGACATAGAGTTCACCATTGAGACGGGTGTGTTGTACATGCTGCAAACCCGCAACGGAAAACGGACGGCGCCGGCCGCCATCAAGATTGCCGTTGATATGGTACATCAGGGGCTGATCGATAAAAAGACAGCAGTTCTGCGTGTTGTTCCTTCACAACTCGACCAGTTGCTGCACCCCACCCTTGATCCCCACGCCAAAAAAACGGTCATTGCCAAGGGACTGCCGGCGTCACCGGGTGCGGTGTCGGGCGAGGTGGTTTTTTGCTCCGACGAGGCAGAGGCGGAGGCCAAGACCGGTCGCAAGGTCATTCTGGTGCGTATCGAAACATCCCCCGAAGATATCCACGGCATGCATGCGGCCCAGGGAATTCTGACTGCCCGTGGTGGCATGACTTCGCACGCCGCGGTTGTGGCCCGTGGCATGGGCAAGTGTTGCGTGGCCGGTTGTGGCGACATAAAGGTAGATTACGCTGCCGAAAGTTTTACCGCCCTGAACGGGGTAGTGGTGAAGAAAGGTGAGCTGATCACCCTGGATGGATCCAAGGGTGAGGTCATGCTGGGTGTTGTGCCGACAGTTTCGGTTCAGCTGACCGGCGATTTTGCCATGCTGATGAGCTGGGTGGATGAGTTCAGAACCATGAAGGTGCGCGCCAATGCCGATACGCCCCATGACGCCAAGGTTGCCCGCGAATTCGGCGCTGAAGGTATCGGTCTCTGCCGTACCGAACATATGTTTTTCGACGCAGAGCGCATTGCCGCCGTGCGGGAGATGATCCTTTCCGACGATCTGGAAGAACGGCAGCATGCCCTGGACAAAATTCTTCCCATGCAGATGGGAGATTTCATGGGCATTTTCCGTGAGATGAAGGGCTTGCCGGTTACCATTCGCCTGCTTGATCCGCCGTTGCACGAATTCCTTCCGCAAACCGAGAAAGACATCGATGATCTGGCAAAAACCATGAGGGTTCCTGTCAAGACACTCCGTTACAAGGTGGAGTACCTGCATGAGTTCAACCCCATGCTGGGGCACCGCGGCTGCCGTCTCGGCATTACCTTCCCCGAAATTTACGACATGCAGGTGCGCGCCATCATGACGGCCGCTTGCGAACTGGTCAAAAACGAAGGGTTCTCCATTGTGCCCGAAATAATGATTCCACTGGTTGCCACGGTTAAGGAGCTGTCAGTGCTCAAGCAGAACGCCGTGACGATCTGCGAGGAGGTCATTGCCGCCTACGGCGTCAAAATGGAGTATCTGATCGGAACGATGATCGAGTTGCCCCGTGCAGCCCTGACTGCCGACGAGATCGCCACCGAAGCCGAGTTTTTCTCCTTTGGCACCAACGATCTAACTCAGACCACCTTTGGTCTTTCCCGCGATGACGCCGGAAAGTTCCTGCCATTTTACATGGATAACGGCATCATTGCTGAAGATCCTTTCGTTACCCTCGACCAGGCTGGTGTTGGCCAACTGGTAAAGATCGCCTGTGAAAGGGGCCGCAGTACCCGCCCGAACATCAAGCTCGGTATCTGCGGTGAGCATGGCGGTGACCCGGCGTCGGTGATTTTCTGTCATAAGGCCGGCCTGGACTATGCATCCTGCTCCCCCTTCCGGGTTCCCATTGCCCGGCTGGCAGCTGCCCACGCTGCATTGATGTAATATCCGGCGCACATTTGACGCTAAAAAGGATGGACCGTTTTCGGTTCATCCTTTTTTTGTGAGCAGAAATGGTGGCTGGCGCTTGCTTTGCTAGGTATCGCCGAACACCAGCGCAGTGAAGATGTAGATTTCGCATTCCTTCTGCCAGGCATCTTCCGGCAGGCCGGCCTTGTGGCAGGTGTGGCGCAGGAAGGTATCCCGGTCCCAGCCGTATTCGGTGGCCACCTGGGGCAGCAGCACGCCGCGGTTGTGGTTTTTGATGATATAGATGCCGTGCTTTCCGACCACAATGCTGTCCACTGACGTGATCCTCTTGAGCGGCGAAAGCACGGAAATGTCCAGCTCAAAATCATCCAGATCCGCCGGTTTCATGGGGTAAAAGCGGGGATCGCGGGTAGCGGCGGAAACAGCCATCTCCTGCACCAGCTGATGGAGCGGAATGTCCGAGACGAAGTTGCCGATGCAGCCGCGCAGCTGACCTTTCTGTTTGATGGTCACGAAACAGCCGTTTCTGAGTTTCAGCCCCTTTGACGGTTTCTCAACAACCGGGATACTCTTTCCGGAAACATGGGCAACAATGGTTTCACGGGCAATTCTGAGCAGGTTGTGCTGCTCTTCAGTCGACAGCAGATCAGCCACAATGACCTCCTATGTGTAGTTTTTCCTGCGAAACAGACCAGTTTTAACGCTCACGATCCGGTCCAGAAAAAGCACTCCGTCCAAATGATCCATCTCGTGCTGGATGGCAACCGCCTCGAACCCGCTTGCGCTGATTTCGCGCACCGTTCCGTCCCGTTGCTGAAAACGAACACTGATGGACGTGGCTCGCTCCACATCGCCGGTGTAGTCCGGTATACTCATGCACCCCTCGCGCATGGTGGCCGTCCCGGAGCGCGCAACGATCTCCGGGTTGATCATGCAGAGCAGGCCATGGTTGTTGTCCCTGCCATTGCGGCTGGCGGAAACGTCCACCACGCAGACCCTCAGGGTGACACCGATCTGTGGGGCGGCCACACCCACCGAACCGGGGCCGGCGTGCATGGTGTCCAGCAGGTCTTCCACCAGGTTCTGGATGTTGTCGTCAATTCCGTCAACATCATGACAGACCTTTTTCAGGAGCGGGTGGGGATAGCGCAGGATGGTCTGGGTCGCCATACGTCAGAGGGAAACCGGTGTCACGATACGGACGCTGATTTCCACATTCAACTCCTTCTTCAGTTTTTCCAACAGATTTTCCAGCAGTTCTGGCGTCTGGCCGTCGGGCAGGGCTGCCTCCAGCATCATGACGTAGACCGGTTCTTCCCTGGTCCCGATCAGCTTGGTGGTCAGATCGGTAATGTTGATCCCCTGTCGGGCCAGCTCACGGGTTACCCGGAACACGATACCGGGCTGGTCCGCACCATAGACCGACACTAGGCAGATCTCACCCTCGGCCTCCTGGCGATGTACTTCGTCGTTGGCCAGGGAGCGTACGGCCAGGGACATGCCGAGCCGGTCGCAGGACGGCTTCAGTTCATCCATGAGGCGGGTCTTGCTGAAAGGGCGGGGGTGGGAAACGATCAGGATCATGGCGAATTCGCCGGCCAGCATGGTACAGCTGGAATCGGCAATGTTGCATCCCAGGTGGAAAAAACCCTCGGTGATGGCGGCCACGATGCCCGGGCGGTCTTTGCCGACCACGGAAACGGCGTAATGCAGGGTTTCAGGCTGTTGCGTCATGGAAGCTCCCGGTCAATAAATGTACAGATGGGATACCACCATTCCATTTGATCTGGCAAATGTTTTCTGAAATGGACTATAGTGCCCAAGAGATCTTCCCGGGAAAGGAACCAACCATGCCTTCTTCATCTGTTCGCTCCGTCTGCCCCTATGACTGCCCCGATGCCTGTGGCTTGCTGGTGGAGGTCGAGAATGGCCGAGTCGTCAGAGTCAGCGGAGATCCGCAACATCCCGTGACGCGCGGCTTGCTTTGCCCCAAGATGATGCACTACGAACGGACGGTGCATTCGCCACGCCGGTTGCTTACCCCTCTGCTGCGTACGGGCGCCAAGGGAGAGGGGCTCTTTGTTCCCATAACCTGGAGCGAAGCGGTGGAGCGTATCTGCGGCAGATGGAAACAATTGATTGGCACCCATGGCGCACAATCTATCCTGCCCTACTCCTATGCCGGAACCATGGGTCTGGTCCAGCGTAACGCCGGCCACCCCTTCTTCCACTACCTGGGCGCTTCCCGGCTGGAGCGGACCATCTGTTCGCCGGCCAAAGACGCCGGCTGGAAGGCTGTCATGGGTGATACCCCGGCCATGGACCCCACAGAGGTGTCCCAGAGCGATCTGGTGATCCTGTGGGGCATCAATGCCGCCGCTACCAGCATTCACGCCATGCACGATGCCCAGGAAGCCAGGCGCAGGGGCGCGCGGCTCTGGGTCATCGATACCTATCGCACCCCCACCGCCGATGCCGCGGACGAGACCTTTCTGGTCAAGCCGGGCGGTGACGGCGCACTGGCCCTGGGGATGATGCACGTTATTGCCCGTGAAGGACTGTGCGATCTGGCCTTTATCGGCGAGAACCTGCTGGGGTACGAACGGTTCGCGGACGAAATTCTCCCCGACTGCACACCCGAACGCATGGCTCCTGTCTGCGGTCTGCCGCCGGAAACCATTGAACGGCTGGGACGGGAGTACGCCCGTGCCCGGGCGCCTTTTATCCGCCTGGGGAGCGGTCTGACCCGCTACGCCAACGGCGCCATGACCGTGCGTACCATCAGCTGCCTGCCGGCAGTCACCGGAGCCTGGCAGAAACCGGGCGGCGGGGTTTTTCCCGGCACCTCCACCGGAGCGGCCTTCCCGCTGCAGCGGGTGGTGCGCGAGGACTTCATCAGCGGGGTGAGCCGTTTGGTCAGCATGAACCAGCTGGGCAACGCCCTTAATGAACTCGCCGATCCTCCGGTCATGTCCCTGTATGTCTACCACTCCAACCCGGCCGCCGTTGCCCCGGACCAGAACGCCGTCATTCGCGGTCTGGAGCGGGATGACCTGTTCACCGTGGTGCATGAACGCTTCATGACCGACACGGCCCGCTTTGCCGACATCGTTCTGCCGGCCACCACCTCACTGGAGCAGGACGACCTGTTCCGCTGCTACGGCAGCTACCAGGCTCAGCGCAACCCGGCCGCCATCCCGCCGCAGGGTGAGGCAAAATCAAACTGGGATGTCTTCCGCCTGCTGGCCGCCGGCATGGGCTGGGATGAGCCCTTCTTCCAACAGGAGGCCAACGATCTGATTGAGCAGCTGCTTGATTTCGAAACGCCCTGGCGTGACGCGGTAATCACGCAACGCCTGCGGGAGGGTGAACCGGTGCTGCTAACGGTTCCCACTGATCCGAAACGGGTCTGGCTGACCCCCTCGGGCAAAATCGAGATTCTCAACCTGCTGGAGCCAGAACCCCTGCCGCGCCCGCTGACTACCCACGCTGACGGGGATGGTTTCCCCCTGCGGCTGCAGCCGGCCACCACCCCCTTTGCGCTCAACTCCAGCTTCTACGAACAGGACGATCTCCGGGCGCGACAGACCCCCATGCAGCTGATGATGAACCCGCTGGACGCGGCCAGCCGCGCCCTGACCGACGGCCAGGAGGTGCTGGCCAGCAACGATCGCGGCCGGGTCTGCTTTACCCTGCGCATCACCGACCGGGTTCCGGCCGGCACGGTGGTGACCGAGGGGGTCTGGTGGCGGGAGTTCATCCCGGGCGAACGGGGTGTCAACGCCCTGACCTCCCAGCGTCTGACCGACGGTGGCCGAGGGAGCACGCTCTACGATGTGGCGGTTGAGGTAAAAGGACAGGAAAATGGATAACGTTTGATCTTGCAACTACGGATTGTTCGGGTATAAGTAACGGCAATCGCATTCTTCATTAAAAAAAGATATCCCTTGGTGCTGATGCCACCGTTTGCCGACAAAATACGCAGCTTCATGCGTCAGTTTGGAGTTGCAAACGTCTGAGTCTTCGGTTCATCTGTCCGCAAGTCAAGCACACCACGGCACTTTACTGTTCCCACGGGGACCTTTTGTATCTTTGGGGCTCGCACATGGAAAAATCACCGACAATGTGGAAGAGAGGTTTGAATTGGTGCTCAGTTCCGGTGCTGGATTTTACCGAAACGCTGAGCCGGCAATCATTCTTTCTCTCGATTCAGCGGGGTTTAGCCCTTGTGCTGCCCCTGGTCATGATCGGTGCTCTGGCGCTCTTACTGCGTAACTTTCCTTTTCCCGCCCTACCTATCCTGCTCGATTCCCTGTTTGGAAACAGTTGGCGCATCGCCTGCGACAACCTGATCGCCGGTTCCTTTGGAATTGCCTCTCTGGCAGTGCTCTGTACCTTCAGCGGAGCCCTGACCATGTTTCACAATCAAAGCCGTACGGGGCAGTTCGTCAGCCCGGTCATGGCGGTGGTGGTCATCCTTTCCTGTTTTTTCGTGGTAACCGCCCCTGCGGAATCGACCCTGTGGAAAACCGTTTTTTCCATGGATCGCGGACTACTGGTGGCCCTGTGCGTGGCCGGTGTTGGCTGCGGCCTGTTTCTGCGTCTTGCCGGGGTCAAATGTTTGCAGTTGCCACTTGGAACGGTCGCTCACGACCCGATGGTGCGTGATGTGTTTACCATTATGCCGGCGGGAATGCTGACTATCGCCCTGTTTGGCATAATTCGCGCGGCCCTGGTAATGAACGGTATTACCGATCTGCATGGTGAGTTCAGTGCGCTTTTAACCCAGCTTTTTTCCCATGCCAGGAATGATCTCGGTTTTGGTCTTGTGTATGCCGGGATTTCTCAACTGTTCTGGTTTTTCGGCGCCCATGGCCCCAACCTTCTGTTTCCCGTGGAAGAGAGCTTTCTCGTGCCGGCGGGGATTGCCAATGCCAAGGCCATACTTTCGGGGCACGCTCCCGGGTATGTGTTCACCAAGTCATTTTTTGACGTGTTTACCCGGATGGGCGGATCGGGCAGCACCCTGTGCCTGATCTTTGCCATCCTGCTGGGCAGCCGTGACGGCGGCAGTCGCAAGCTCTGTCTGTTTGCCCTGCTGCCCGCCCTGTGCAATGTGAATGAACCGCTTCTTTTCGGTATTCCCCTGGTACTGAATCCGATCTATCTGCTCCCCTTCGTGCTGACTCCCCTTGTTCAGACCCTGGCGGCCTATGCAGCCATTGTTCTCGGTTTCGTCCCCTACACGACCGCGGACGTTATCTGGACTTCACCAGCCCTGGTCAGTGGTTTCGTGGCAACCGGGTCCATCATGGGGGTGCTCATGCAACTGGTTAATCTTGCCCTGGGGACGACCCTGTACTATCCCTTTGTGAGGCTGTCCGAGCAGTTGCGGGAACGTCAGGGCAGGCTGGCCTTGAATGCCCTGCTGCATACCGCCACCGGGAGCGCCGTTGGGGCGGGCGGCAGAAAATGCATTGAGCGGCCCGGAGAAGAGGGACGTCTGGCAAAGGCGCTGGCCGCAGATCTGTTGGTTGCCCTCAAGGGTGACGATCAGCTGTTCCTTGAGTATCAGCCCCAGGTGGATGTCACCAGAAATCGCGTCCACGGAGTGGAGGCCCTGTTACGCTGGAACCATCCGGCCTACGGGCGCATACCACCGCCCGTGACGGTTGCCCTGGCCGAAGATACGGGGTGTATCGACCAGCTGGGCCTGCGCGTTCTGAAACTTGCCTGCCGCCAGCGGGCCAAGTGGAAAGGGCGTGTAAGCGAAGAACTGCTGATGTCGGTTAATGTTTCACCCTATCAACTGGAGAGCCAGGTCTTCGACCGTAATGTCATTGCCGTTCTCGATGCCAGCGGGGTGCGGGCCGATCAGCTTGAGGTGGAAATCACCGAGTCAAGCATGTTGACGCCCGGCGTTGTTCCGGTTGATGTCCTGCGTCGCCTCAGAAACAGCGGTGTACAGGTGGCGATTGATGATTTCGGCATGGGCCACACATCATTGCGTTATCTCAATCAGTTGCCGGTGGATACCATCAAGCTGGATCGCTCGTTGACGGATGAAAACCGGGGAGGCATCAACGATCATATTGTGCGCAGCATTGTCGAGTTGAGCCGAACCCTTGATCTTACGACCATTACCGAGGGGATAGAAGAACGAGAACAGCTCACCCGGTTCCGCAATCTGGGCTGCCATATCTTTCAGGGCTACCTGTTCAGCAGGCCTCTGTCCGGTGAGGATTGTCTGGCATTTATTTTGAGCTGGGTGGATTCCCCTGCAGCCAGGGCATGCGCAGTGAAGTAGCCCTGTTCCGAGAAGCGGGCACATTGGGAGCTGATTGTTGCGATTATTCCTTAACGAAAAACAATGACCATTCGCCGGACGGTTCTCTGTGAATTGACCGTATGCCCAGGGCTGCGCAGCTGGCCGGCCGGCTGGCTGGCTGGGGGAGCGATTCTTTTTCACCAACGTCGGGACGCTGCTTGAGATGTGAGATGCAAGGATGAAGGCTGAAGGTATGTATTACAGGGCTACCCCAGCCAAAGAAAGGTCGCTTCATCAAATTGTCCTGTATTACTTGTAAATGTTAATGCAGCATCCTGTCTGCGAGTCGCTGAATAATTGTAGTCAACGGTATTTACAGGCAAAATATGATCTGTCCCTTGTGTTCGTGGGAGAACTCTCTTTTTTGAAAAACAGCCTGGGTACAGCGTGACAATCGCCAATTTATGGTTGACAGCGGAAAAAAGTAAGCGTAAAAAGACATAAAAGATAAATTTAGTCCCTTGATCGTTTGTGCGGCCGGATGGCATCGCACTCATAAAAACAATGAACTATAAAAGGAGAAACCATGAAGAAATTTGTGTGCGATGTCTGTGGCTATGTTTTTGAAGGCGCTGCTCCCCCCGCTGAATGCCCCCAGTGCAAGGCTCCGGCCAGCAAGTTTTCCGTTCAGGTTGAAGGCGAACTGACCTGGGCAGATGAGCACAAGATCGGCGTAGCCCAGGGGATCGATGCGGAGCTTCTTGAAGGACTGAGAGCACATTTCATGGGAGAATGCACGGAAGTCGGCATGTACCTGGCCATGAGCCGTCAGGCTGATCGCGAAGGGTACCCCGAAGTGGCGGAAGCCTACAAGCGCATCGCCTTTGAAGAGGCCGAGCACGCCGCAAAATTCGGCGAACTTTTGGGTGAAGTGGTCAAGGCCGATACGAAGGCCAATCTTGCCGCGCGCGTCGAAGCTGAAAACGGCGCCTGCAAAGGGAAGAAAGACATGGCCACCAAGGCAAAACAGCTCAACTACGACGCCATCCATGACACCGTACATGAAATGTGCAAGGACGAAGCCCGTCACGGGCAGGTTTTCGCCGGTCTGTTGAAGCGCTATTTCTAGAACCTGTCCCCCCTTCCCGGCCCATCCCCTGTAGTGGGTCAGGCCGGCGATGGGGGGGATTGCAGGTAACCGGTAACCTTTACCATTTGGGCCACCAGAATTCGCCTCTTCCTGAAGTATCAAACAAAATACAGGAGACAAACATCATGCAAACTTCCAAAAACAAAATTTTGTTTTGCCCACAGTGCAAAAGAGATTTTAATGTCAGTGAAGAGGAAAATTCTTGTCCCATCTGTGGGCGGGCAGATGTCACCATCAGGTATGAATAAGCTTTGATCGCTGGTTAGATACAGATAACGCCCCCTTTACCCTCCCGCTCCCCCCGGCTTGCCCGGGGGGAAGGAACCCCTCTCTGGCAAACATCCGGAATCCACGATTCCGTCCGCAACCGCCTTTCACCGGTTCAAACCGGTCCACTCAGAAATCATCATTCATACTGCAACCTTGTCGTTAATTTATTAGAATAATTGACATCAGTGCTTTTGGCTGCAGATAATACCGTCCCGATCGCTAATTTCCGCGAGACCGGTTTTGGTTTTAAAGGTGAAAAGCCATTGATCACGCAACGCCGCAACGACGCAACGACGCAACGAAAAGCGGAAATGCGCATGAAGGTCTTCTTCAAACTGTTCTGGAAGAGCGGAACATATCATAACACGCAACATTCGCGATGTGGCCCGCGTGGAGCTGTTATTTCCGGTATTGAAGGTTGTTTGTCCGGAAGCGATACAAAGGAGCTGAGTTTATGAGCGCACTGACACTTCGTTTGCCGGATGAAAAATATCAGCGACTGAAAGAAATGGCGCATTAGCGAGGACAGAGCGAGAATTGTCAGCTGGATGAAGTGGCCACCCTTCTCCTGGCGGAGTTTGACGCAGAAACATGATTCACGCTGTTAAGATCTACCTGTAATCTGATTACAACGCTCAAGGTGGTTTAATCAAGCAGGATGAAGGCGGCGAATATTCCTTTCCCGTACTTTTTTGAGAGATGAAACAGGGTTGTGGTGTATCTATAATTACTAAAGTCCGCTGGAGGCCCCAATGAAGCAATTAATATTTATCCTATTAATAATAATGCTTTTGCCAAGTGCAGCGTGCACCGGCCCTGTATCAGGCAAAGCGATTAAAGGTAAGATCGTGGATGCTGAAACAGGACAACCCATCGAAGGGGCAATACTCCTTGTAGAATGGACAAAAAACCATGGATTCGGCAATACGTATACTACCTCCGAGAAGGCGATTGAAGTTTTATCAGATAAAAATGGAGCTGTAACAATCCCAGGATACAACGACTCAACTGCTGAAAATCCTGACGTAACCATTTATAAACCGGGCTATGTGGCCTGGAATAACTATTGGATTTTCCCAGGATACAAAAAACGAAGTGATTTTTCTTGGATTGGCGGATATGTATTTAAGTTGGAGAGATTTAAGAGCGAATATAGTTATATTGACCATGAGGAGTACGTCATGTCTTGCATTCACAGTGGGCTTGCAAATAAAAACAAAAGCATATTGGAAAAAACATATTCACAGTCAGAATATCAGGAAATACGAAAGGAATTAGACAAAAAACAAGAGAGGAAATAAGATTATGCAAATCAGAATTTCATGTTGCGTATATTTACATACATCTCCCTCGGGAACGGCTGGAACTGTTTGATGCAATGAGAGCCTGAGGGGGCAGGTTCGACGTATAATCTTTCTCTGCATTACGCAAGCAAATCAACAAATGTCAAAAACGACTCCATTGGTGGCCCTCAAAACATATCATCCGTTACCAACCAGAGAATGCTGTCTTGAGTACCTTTTCAAGATTATGAAAGGCGTACAATTTACACTTGCGCCATTCTCAATTCGCGAATAGAATATGGCAATGGTACTCAAGCCTCAAGACATCGTCATCCTCCTCAAGCTCATCACCCTCGGCAACCGGCCCTGGTCCTACAGCGCTCTTGCGCTCGAACTCGGCATGAGCCCGTCTGAGGTACACAGCGGCATCAGGCGGGCTGCGAAGGCGCGGCTGTTTGATACCCAGAGGAATGTTGCGGTTATACGGTCTCTGCAGGAATTCCTGGTGCACGGGGTGAAGTATGCTTTTCCACCCGACCGCGGCCAGCTCACCCGCGGCATTCCCACCTGCTATGCAGCCCCGCCGCTGAACAGCCTTGTAGTTCAGTCAGGCGAACCGCCGCCGGTATGGCCGGACTCGGATGGAGCGGTACGCGGCTATGAATTCTCGCCGCTCTACCGTTCCGTGCCCAAAGTGGCGCCGCGCGACCAGGCTTTTTACGAATTGCTTGCACTGGTGGACGCTATCCGAGACGGAAGGGTGCGAGAGCGCGAAATTGCCGTCAAGTTGCTGACTGAGCGATTGGAGCAGGAATGGTAAGGGCAGTCGAGACGAATCTGGAGATGATCAGGCATGTGGCAAGACGTCTGGGGTCGTTGCGGGAACGGATGGTTTTCCTGGGAGGGGCAGCAACCGCTCTGCTCATAACCGATACAGCGACACCCGATGTTCGAATCACAACCGATGTGGACGTTATCGTTGAGATTGCCTCAAGGGTTGAGTATTACCGCCTCGCTGAGTCGTTACAATCCCTTGGATTCAGGGAGGATCACGAAGAAAGTGCGCCACTATGCCGGTGGAGGATAGACGGAATTGCCGTGGATGTTATGCCGACCGACACGGAAATACTTGGCTTCAGTAACAGGTGGTACTCTCAAGCGTTGCAATTTGCCACGTTAACTGAAATTGAAGAGGGAATGCCGGTTCGGGTGGTAACAGGCCCGTTCTTTCTTGCTACGAAAATCGAGGCCTTTTACAGCCGTGGTAAGGGTGATTTCATGGCAAGCCACGATATGGAAGATATTGTTACGCTTCTCGACGGCCGGCCCGAGTTAGCCGACGAAGTCAGAGCGGCGGCGGAGGAAGTTAAGGTCTTTCTCTCACGAACCTTCAGAGATTTTCTGCAGAAAAGGGATTTCCTGGATTCACTCCCGGGATACCTCTTGCCGGATTCGGCGAGCCAGTGGCGAATACCGCTCTTGATGGAGAGAATTCAGGCTGTTGCCGAAGCTACCTGATGGATTTGAACTTTTGTAAAACTATGACTAATCTCTCCACCTCCATCAAATTTCAGATTCCTCCAGAAAGTACCGGTGACAGCATACATTAATTCTCAATCCCAAATAACAAAACGAGCTGACATGACTACCCCCACCTGCGATTTCTACTGCGATAAAATTCTGACAGGACTTATTGACGTTCCGGTGTACTGTCAGAACGAACGGGTCTTTGCTTTTCACCACACCAACCCGCTCTGGGAAAACCATGTGGTCCTGCTTCCCAGGAAACATGTGGAATCACTGCTTACCCTGGGGGAAGAGGATAACGAACTGCTGCTGGAGCTGATGCGCACGGCCAAAATGATCGCCGGGGATTTCATGGAGCGCTTTGGCGCCTGCCGTGTTTACACCAACCTGGGGGAGTACCAGTCGTCCAAGCATCTTCACTGGCATATCGGCTGCGGCGCGCAACTGCGCCCCTACTGATCCGCCGATTACACGATGGAAAAGGAGATCTCACATGCTGAAATTCGTCAGAAGTGTTGCCACGGTATTTGTGCTTGGTCTGTTTGTGGCAGGAGTTGTCGGCTGCCAGAAAAAGGAAGGCCCGGCGGAACGGGCCGGCAAGGCCATGGACAAGGCGGCGGAAAAGGCCGGTCAGGAGATTGGTAAGGTCGGGGATAAGCTGAAGGATGCGGCGAAAGATCTGAAGAAATGATTCATGGGGACCGCCGTGCGCGGGACTTGTTTGCAAGCGTACTATCCGGGCGGCAAAGCGCGGTACCTCATGTTTGTCGGGCCAGGACATGGTTTTTAGATTGCCAGCTGAATTTGGATCCAGTGTATGATATGGTCTGAATCAGATGGAGTATTGATTGTTTCGGAGTGATTGTATTCTCGAAAACGAGGTGACGTATGAATATTGTGCTTCCCTTGGAACAAATGACCATTGGCGATAAAATTCGCACTATGGAAATTCTGTGGGATGATCTGTGCCAACATTCGGACCAGCTGCAGTCACCGGGTTGGCACGGCGATGTCCTGGCAGATCGCGAGCGGAACATGCTTGCAGGTGAGGCATCGTTTGTAGATTGGCAAACCGCAAAGAAAAGGATCAGGGAATCGCTTTCGTGAAAATCCGCATTCTTGATGCCGCTTCACAGGACCTGATCGACGGTGCACGATTTTATGAACAACAGAGTGCCGGTCTGGGAGAATACTTCATTGACTCCCTGTTCTCCGAGATTGATTCACTGCTGATTTATGCCGGTATCCATCCCGTATTTTTCGGGGGCTACCACAGGATGCTGGCAAAACGATTTCCTTTTGCCATTTACTACAGGGCTACTGAAAGCGAAGTATCGATCCATGCCGTGCTTGACTGCCGCCGCAACCCAGCCTGGGCCAGAAAGCGGCTCAGCTGAAGGATGCGGTAAGAGGTCTGAAGAAATATCCCCGGGCCCGCCTAGCGCGGGCCTTGGTGTACCTGGAACCCTAAAGCCTTACCACGTTGCCTTACAAAAAAACCGTTGATCAAGAAACAAGGAACAGCATTCACCATGGCACACGACAAAATCATCATCAAGGGCGCCTGCGAACATAACCTGAAGTGCATTGACGTGGAGATCCCCCGCGACCAGTTGGTGGTGATCACCGGCATCTCCGGTTCCGGGAAATCGACTCTGGCTTTCGATACCATCTACGCCGAGGGGCAGCGGCGCTACGTGGAGTCGCTCTCCGCCTATGCCCGCCAGTTCCTGGAGCAGATGGAAAAACCGGATGTGGAGTCCATCGAGGGGCTCTCGCCGGCCATCTCCATCGAGCAGAAGACTACCAGCAAAAATCCACGCTCTACCGTGGGGACGGTGACCGAGATCTACGACTACCTGCGTCTGCTGTTCGCCCGGGTTGGCCACCCCCACTGCATCTCCTGCGACAAGGAGATCACCTCCCAGACCGTGTCCCAAATGGTGGACCAGCTGATGCTGCTCCCGGCCGGGACCAAACTGACCCTGCTGGCCCCCATGATCCGAGGCCGCAAGGGTGAGTACAAAAAGGAACTCAACCAGCTGCGCAAGGAGGGTTTCACGCGGGTGGTGATCGACGGAAAACAGCTGGAACTGGCCGACGAGATCGAGCTGGACAAGAAGAAGAAACATGACATCGATATCGTGGTGGACAGGATCGTGGTCAAGGATGCAGTCCAGCGCCGCCTGGCCGATTCCCTGGAGACTGCCCTGCACCATGCCGATGGCGTGGTCAAGGTATCCCTCACCCGGCCTGCGGCTACCCTCTCCCAGGGGGAGAAGGTTGGCAATCCCCCTCTCCCCGGGGGAGAGGGCAGGGGTGAGGGGGAAACGCCGCAGACCCTGATCTTCTCCGAAAAACTGGCCTGCGTAGAGTGCGGCATCTCCTACCAGGAGATCACCCCGCGACTGTTTTCCTTCAACAACCCCCACGGCGCCTGCCCGGAGTGTACCGGTCTCGGCACACGCATGTATTTTGACCCGGAGCAGGTCATCCCCAACCCGGAACTGTCATTGCGGGAGGGGGCCATCGCGCCCTGGGAGAAACGGCTCTCGGGCTGGTTTCACCTGATCCTGGATGCCCTGGCCAAGGCCTATGATTTCGATATCCGCACCCCCTTCAAGGATCTGCCCGAGCATGTGCGTGACGTGATCCTGAACGGCTCCAGGGGTAAGAAGATCGAGTTCTGGTGGGAAGAGGAGGGCGATCGCCGCCATACCTACCAGAAGGAGTTCGAAGGGGTGCTGCACAACCTTCAGCGCCGCTGGCGCGAGACCGAATCCGACGCGGCTCGGGAGGATCTGGAAAAGTACATGAACGTCATGCCCTGTCCCACCTGCCAGGGCGCGCGCCTGCGGCCCGAGGCACTGCACGTGCTGGTGGGTGAACGGACCATCAGGGAGGTGACCGCGCTCTCCATCCGGGACTGTCTGGCATTTTTCGAGACGCTGGCTTTGTCCGACAAGGAGCAGGAGATCGCCCGGCGGATCCTGAAAGAGATCCGCGAACGGCTCTCCTTCCTGGTCAATGTGGGGCTGGATTATCTCTCCCTGGACCGCACCGCCGGCACCCTCTCCGGTGGCGAGGGACAGCGCATCCGCCTGGCAACCCAGATCGGTTCCAGCCTGGTGGGGGTGCTCTACATCCTGGACGAACCTTCCATCGGCTTGCACCAGCGCGACAACGCCCGTCTGCTGGCCACCCTCAAGCGGTTGCGCGACCTGGGCAACACGGTGCTGGTGGTGGAACACGACGAGGAGACCATCCTGGAGGCCGACCACCTGATCGACATGGGGCCGGGCGCCGGGGTGCATGGCGGCGAGGTGGTGGCCCAGGGTACACCGGCAGAGGTGATGAAAAACCCCGCTTCCCTGACCGGCCGCTACCTGTCCGGGGAGCTGTCCATTGCCGTGCCCAAAAAAAGGCGCACGGCGGACAAGTTTCTAAGTATCGTCGGCGCCACGGAGAACAACCTCAAGAACGTGTCCGTGGAGATTCCGCTGGGGGTGATGACCTGCGTGACCGGCGTGTCCGGTTCGGGCAAATCCACCCTGGTGATCGATACCCTGCACAAGGTGCTCAGCCAGCGGCTGTACCGCAGCCGGGAAAAGGCCGGCGCGGTCGGGGATCTGCTCGGCCTGGAGCATCTGGACAAGGTCATCAACATCGACCAGTCGCCCATCGGCCGCACCCCGCGCTCCAACCCGGCCACCTATACTGCCGTGTTTAGCGACATCCGCGACCTGTTTTCCAACCTGCCCGAATCCAAGCTGCGGGGTTACAAGCCGGGGCGCTACTCATTCAATGTCAAGGGGGGGCGCTGCGAGGCCTGCTCCGGTGACGGCATCATCAAGATCGAGATGCACTTTCTGCCGGATGTGTACGTGGAGTGCGAGGTCTGCAAGGGGGCGCGCTACAACCGCGAAACCCTGGAGGTGCTGTACAAGGGCAAATCCATCGCCGATGTACTGGACATGACCGTTTCCCAGGCGCTGGAGTTCATGGGCGCCATCCCGCGCATCAAGAACAAGCTCAAGACCCTGGATGAGGTCGGGCTGGGCTACATCAAACTGGGGCAGTCGGCCACCACCCTGTCAGGGGGCGAGGCCCAGCGGGTCAAGCTGGCCAAGGAACTGTCCAAACGGGCCACCGGCCGCACCATCTACATCCTGGACGAACCAACCACCGGTCTGCATTTCGAGGACATCCGCAAACTGCTGGAGGTGATCCAGCGTCTGGTGAATACCGGCAACACCATCGTGATCATTGAGCACAACCTGGATGTGATCAAGACCGCCGACTGGCTGATCGACCTGGGACCGGAGGGGGGCGACCGGGGGGGCGAAATCATCGCCGTCGGAACACCCGAGCAGTTGGCCACGGTGACCAGATCCTACACCGGCCAGTATCTGCGCAAGCTGCTGTAATTGCTGAAAGGGTTCCTGAGCTAACGAAGGTCCGCATGACAAGCGCGGGCCTTCGCTTTTTCAGCCGGGATAGATCAGCGCCGGCATCGAGATGATGTAAATGACTCCTTTGGTCACTGTTTTACGATCGCAGCGAATTTGCAGCTGTCGATACAAACGCCGCATTTGATGCAGGCAGTCTGATCAATCACATGCATTTCCCTGGTCGTGCCGGAAATGCAATTGACCGGGCAAACGCGGGCGCAGAGGGTGCAGCCGATACATTTTTCGGGCAGGATGACGATTTCCAGCAGGCTGATGCAGACCCCGGCCGGGCACTTCCTGTCGAGTACATGGGCCCTGTATTCGTCCATAAAGGTGGTGATGGTTGAGAGCACCGGGTTGGGCATGGTCTGTCCCAGGCCGCAGAGCGCCGTGTCCTTGATGGTTGCGCCAAGCGTCTTCAGCTTTTCGATATCCTCCAGCGTGCCGCTGCCCTGGGTGATCCTGTCCAGAATCTCATGGAGCCGTTTCGAGCCGATGCGGCAGGGGGTGCATTTGCCGCAGGTCTCATCCATGGTGAAGTCCAGGAAGAACTTGGCCACATCGACCATGCAGTTGTCCTCATCCAGGACGATCATACCGCCGGAACCCATCATCGACCCTTTGGCGATCAGGTTGTCGTAATCGATGGGAACGTCAATGTCCCTATAGGTCAGTGCGCCGCCCGAAGGGCCGCCGGTCTGGACCGCCTTGAATTTCTTGCCATCCGGGCAGCCGCCGCCTATTTCGAAGATGATCTCGCCCAGAGTGATGCCCATGGGAACCTCGATCAGGCCGACGTTGCTGATCTTGCCGGCCAGGGCGAAGACCTTGGTCCCCTTGGATTTTTCCGTGCCGATGGAGGAGAACCAGTCAGCGCCCTTGATCAGGATGGCGGGGATGTTGGCAAGCGTCTCCACGTTGTTGACGATGGTCGGCTTGCCCCAGTAGCCCTGGTTGGCCGGAAAGGGGGGCTTGGTGTACGGCTCGCCGCGGCTCCCTTCCATGGACCTGATCAGGGCGGTCTCCTCGCCGCAGACAAAGGCGCCGGCGCCGTACTTCAGTTCGATGTCGAAATCAAAGCCGGAGCCGAGGATATTCCTGCCCAGAAGGCCGTATTCGCGGGCATCCTCGATTGACTTGATCAGGCGCTTGATGGCCAGGGGGTATTCGGCCCGGATATAGACCACGCCGATGGATGCGCCGATGGCAAAGCCGCAGATGGCCATGGCCTCGACAATGGAATGGGGGTCACCCTCGAGCAGGGCCCGGTCCATGAAGGCGCCGGGGTCGCCCTCGTCCGCGTTGCAGACAACGTATTTTTGGTCGGCCTGATTGGCGGCGGCAAACGCCCATTTCGTTCCGGTGGGAAAGCCTCCGCCCCCCCGCCCCCTCAGGCCGGATCGTTTCAGCTCTTCGATCACCCCGGCCGGCGTGCCGTTGGTAATGGCGTTGGCCAGGGCCTCGTAACCGCGCACCCCGATGTAATCCTCGATATGTTCCGGATCGATAAATCCGCAATTCCTGGTCGCTATCCGCAGCTGTTTCTTCGCGTCCATGTTCAACCTGCTCCCCGAAATCATAGTTCTACCCTGGTAAAGTTTTCGGGAATCACCATGCCGGTGACCTCGCCATATTTCAGGTACTTCCGGACCAGTTGGCGTGCTCCGCTCTCATCCAGCTTGCCGAAGACCACCGGCTCTTGACCGGGCAGGGCCACCTCCACGGTCGGCTCGGAATGGCAGTAGGTCATGCAGCCGGACTTGACGAATTCGACGTTGGCGATTCCCTGCTTTACCACCTCATCCTGCATGACCTCCATCACCATGTTGCCGCCGGAGGCGATGCTGCAGGTTGCCAGGGAGACGTTGACAATGATCTTCTCACGGGCAATGGCTTCCTTTTTTGACCTGTACTCCTGCTGAAATCTCTTCAGATCGGCGATTGATGTAATCTTTGCCATGATAAGCTCCTTACGGCGATGGATCAGTATTCAGCGATGATTTTAGTGACCTGGTCCGGGGTGACATGGGCATAGATCTTATCGCCGACCGTCAGGATCGGGGCCAGCGCGCAGGCGCCCACGCAGCGCAGGACATCGATGGAGAACTTGCCGTCCTCGGTGACCTGGCCGATTTCAACGCCGAGCATGTTTTTGAACGTATCCACGATCTTGTCGGCCTGTTTGACGTAGCAGGCCGTACCCATGCAGATCGAAATCGGGTATGTACCCTTGGGAACCATGGTGAAGAAGGTGTAGAAGCTGACCACTCCATAGACCTTGGCCAGCGACACACCCATCAGATCGGCCACATACTGCTGCACCTCCCGGGGGAGGTAGCCGAAAAGATGCTGGGCCTTGTGCAGCACCGTTACCAGGTGCCCCTCCCTGGTGGGGAGCCGGGCAACAAACTCGTCCAGTTCCTGATACAGCCTGCCCGGCAAGGTTGACCGGTCCGGGATTGTACATCCACCAGCCTGCTGACACGTTGATCCTGTTTGCATATCTGAAAAACTCCTTTTTCCGAATCTGTGACGCCTTCTATGCTACTCTCGTTTAGAATGCCTCCGTCTGGGGACTTCTGGCCATAATTGCTGTCCTGGCGGAGTTCACCGGGTGAAACCGGAGAAATTCTTGGGCGGCGATTGACTACGGCATTTCACTCGATCCGCCATTCAGGCATCACGGATTCAGGCTTATTTAGCCAATTTCCTGGACTTCTTGCCGAATACGGAGGTATTCCTCGGGCGTGTTGATATTGCGGAAGGAACGGAATGACGGATCAATACCGGCAATCTCCTGCCGGGAAACGACATCTACCTTGAGCTGGTCGAAACAGGCGATGATCTTGCTATTTCCCGAAGAGAGAGCATCATTCATCGCCGGCAGACAGCCCGTGCCATAGACGGCATGGAGCGGTTCGAGCCCGCTCCCGCTCTCCGGAATCACCACATCGACCCCCTCTGCCTTGGAGACCAGGTGACGAATAAGCTGTTTATTCAAGTCGGGCATGTCACAGGCAACCACAAAAATGTATGGCGTCACACTCTGTGTCAATCCGGCATGGATGCCCGCCAGTGACCCCATTCCGGGATAAATGTCCGCTACAATGCGGCAGGGGAGAAAAGGGTACAGCTCCGGACTGTTTGTGACCAGGATGACTTCCGGGAAGATCTCGGACAGCTGTCGGAATATCCTCTCGATGAAACGCTCGCCACGATAGGTGAGCAGTGCCTTGTTGCTCATCATCCTGGATGACGTGCCCCCTGCCAGGATCACGGCGGTTACTCTCATCTGACCGACCTGGTTATATTCACCGCACAGACCTTCAGCTCAGGAATCTTGGCGATCGGGTCAAGGGCGCTGTTGGTCAGCAGGTTGGCTGCGCCGTCCGCAAAGTGGAACGGCATGAAGACGACATTGTCCTCGATTTTGCCCGTTACCCTGGCCGTTGAGGTGAGCTCTCCCCTCCGGGAGGTTACGGTGACCCGGTCTCCATCCTCGATATGAAGGCGTTTGGCGGTGACCGGACTGATCTCGATAAACGAATGGGGATGGAGGTTCATCAGCCCTTCCTCCTTACCGGTCATGGTATTGGTGTGGTAGTGGTAGAGGATCCGGCCGGTCGTGAGCAGGAAGGGGTAGTTACTATCGGGTAGTTCGGCGCTGGCCCGGTATTCCGCCGGTTTGAACAACCCCTTGCCCCGGGTAAAGGCATCCATGTGCAGATATTTTGTGCCGGGGTGATCAATGCTCGGACAGGGCCACTGCAGGGTTTCCTTTTCCAGCCTGTCAAAGCTGATTCCGCCGTACTGGGGAGTGACCTGCGCGATTTCATCCAGTATGGAGGCAACGCTTTGGTAGGTTTTGGGACGTCCCAGCCTGTTCATGACCTCCATCAGGATCTGCCAGTCGGCCTTGGCCTTACCCGGCGCCGAAACAGCTTTCCTGACCCGCTGAACCCTTCTTTCCGTATTGGTAAAGGTGCCGTCCTTCTCGGCAAAGGAAGCGGCCGGCAGAACCACGTCCGCCAGTTGCGCCGTCTCGGTCAGGAAAATGTCCTGGACGATGAGGAACCCGGTATTCTTCAAGGCCTCCTCCACGTGGTTGAGGTCCGGATCGGAGATCATCGGGTTCTCGCCCATGACATAGAGAAAGGTGATCTCCCCCTTGCCCGCCTTGTCGATGATTTCCGTTATTGTCAGGCCGGGCCTGTTCGGAAGCTTTACGCCCCAAGCCGTTTCGAACTTCTCGATTACCTGCGGATCTGCCACCTTCTGGTAACCGGGCAGATCGCCCGGCAGACAGCCCACATCACAGGCGCCCTGGACGTTGTTCTGGCCGCGCAGCGGATTGACCCCGGCCGATTCCGTGCCGATATTTCCACAGAGCAGGGCCAGGTTCGAAATGGCCATGACACCATCGGTGCCGGTGCTGTGCTGGGTCACCCCCATGGAATAAAAGATTGCGGCCTTGCCGGCCTGTGCATACAGCCGGGCCGCTTTCTTCAGATCTTCCACGCCGATGCTGCAGATCTCCGCTACCACGTCCGGACGGTACTTTGTAATCACGTCACGCAGTTCCGCAAACCCTTCGGTCCGCTCCGCAATAAAATCCTGGTCCTGAAGACCTTCCTCCAGGATCACATGCATCATGCCGTTGAACAGCGCCACGTTCGTGCCGGGGGTGATCTGCAGAAACAGATCCGCAGTCGCTGCCAGATCAATTTTTCGAGGCTCGGCCACGATCAGTTTCGCCCCGTTCAGCCTGGCCTGGCGTATCTTGGCGCCGATCACCGGGTGGGTCTCGGTCGTGTTGGAGCCGGTCACGAAGATCACGTTGCTCCGTAATACCTCGTCGATGCTGTTGGTCATGGCGCCGCTGCCCAGGGTTGTTGCCAGGCCTGAGACCGTGGAAGCATGACAGAGCCGGGCGCAGTGATCAACGTTGTTCGTGCCGAAAACGGTACGGACCATCTTCTGGAAGAGATAGTTCTCCTCGTTGGTGACCCGCGCCGAGGCGAGGCCGGCAAAGGCGTCGGGACCGCTGGCCGCCATTGTCGCCCTGAACCTTTCGGCAATCAGCTCGTAGGCTTCATCCCAGCTGGCTTCCACCAGGGCGCCGTTCTTCCTGATCAGGGGGGTTTTCAACCTGGCCGGATGATGAATGAAATTGTAGCTGAACCGTCCCTTGACGCAGAGCAGGCTGCTGTTGGCGGGACCGTTGGAAGGTTCGACACCGACGACCCGGTTGTCCTTGACCAGGAGGTCCATTTCGCAGCCAACCCCGCAGTAGGAGCAGGTGGTTTTGGTTTTGGTCACTTCCCAGGTTCTGAATTTAACCCGTGATTTGGCCTGCAGGGCTCCCACCGGGCAGACCGAGACGCAGTTGCCGCAGGAAACACAGACCGAATTTCTGATCTCTTCATCGAAAGGGGCCGCCACCCGCACGCCAAAGCCCCGTCCGGCGAAGTCAATGGCTTCGCTGCACTGGTAGGCGGAGCAGGTCGTGACGCAGCACCTGCACTTTACGCATTTGTTCATGTTTCTGGTGTAAAACTCGTTTGATTCATCGAGAGGGAAGCTGTTCATCATCCCGCCATAGCGCGACTCTTTTATATCGTATTCGAAGCAGAGATCCTGCAGCTTGCAGTTGCCCGCTTTTCCACAGATCAGACAATCCTGTTCATGATCCGACAGCAGCAGCTCAACCATGGTTTTTCTGGCAGCCACAACTCTCTCGTTGTCTGTGGTGATGTCCATGCCGTCTGTTACCGGTGTGGAGCATGCAGCAGCCAGGTTTTTTCTGCCGGCTACCTCCACGACGCAGACCCGACAGGAAGAGTTGGAACCGGTCATTTTTTCATGCAATTCAAGGTAACAGAGGGTAGGAACGTTAGCTCCTGCTTTCCTGGTTGCATCTAAAATGCTAGAGCCATTCGGAACGTCAACTCCCCTGCCATCCACCTTCACATTCACCATGTAACGATCTCCATTTTTTTAGTAAGCGCTGATAGTAAGAGTACAAAAAATAGTGTGTGAAACATGGGCTGCATGCTCACATGGAACCTGTCGGGATTGATCACGTTGGGTAAAGGCCTTTATTTGTGGAAGGGCATACGGGGTGGCGCAGGAATGTGCCGGCTTTTGGGGGTAACGTTACTATGCACGGCTATGGTGCAAGGGTTTCGGATTGGAGTGAGGTCGCATTGCATGGATTAAAAAATATACTCAACTAAGCAATTTTTCAACATAAATAAGTGTGCTCCTGCTTCTTCTTTGGACAGTGTTTTCGCATCAAAGGTTAGCGCTCCCGGATCGGGATATCCGAGGCGCTTCACCATCGCATTCACCCATAACTTTGTGTAACAGACGCATCAAGCGCCTGACGCCGTTCCTGACTTCAGGGGTGGGTCGATTTCCGAAATCCAGGTTGCCGGGCTGGATACCAATCACTGATATGACGGCTCCGGTCGCCTTTCCAAGGTAGTCGATGATTATTTTCAGGGGAAGTGTATGGGTGGAAAAACAGACCTCCGGTATTTCTGCAGGGGAAATCTCCCGGCAGCTTCCTACTGGAGTGCCGATCTCGGCCGCATCCACCATCAGTATGTGCGTCGGCTGAAACGCGGCAATAAACCCGGTGGCATTTTCCGGTGCGTTGCCCCCCTCAAAACCCTCGTATTCCAGGGTTCCAAGCGGTTGCGCGGAAATCCGGGAGCACAGTTGCCGGACGAGCAGAATTCCGGCGGCGTCATCGGCGCACAGTTCCGAGCCGATTCCCAGAACCGCCAGTCGCCGACACCCTTCAAGGCTCTTCCGTAGGCTTGTCTCCAGTTTTTGCATGGAACACTATCCTGAGTTTATCTTTGTCGATTTGGGCAAGTTCGTATTCTACGCTGGTTTCCAGGGCGCCCTTGGGGCATGACTCCACGCATTGGCCGCAATAGAGGCAGCGGTCGAGATGGAATACGGCGTCAAACACCTTTTCTGCAACTTTGACGATCTCGATCGCCTCGGATGGGCAATCACGGACGCAGATCTTGCAACCGATGCAGTTCTCGCTCTTAAAGATGATTTTCCCCCGGAACTTGTCGGGCATCTCCTGCTTTTCATGTGGGTAGTTGCAGGTAGCCGGAGTCTTGACGGAGTGCCGCAGCACTTCACTTGCCATCTTGCCGGGAATCCTCATTGCGGCAACACCCCTTTCAGTATGATATTTATGAGCAGTTGCAGGATTGCGGCCGAAGCAACGTAGCGCCAGCAGAAATCCACCATCTGATCGATCCTGAACCGCGCGAAAATGGTCCTGAGCAGGCTGGTCAGGGCGATAACGAAAGCTATCTTGACCAGATAGAGCAGAAAGCCCGCCACCGGTCCCAGGTTCAGTCCGAAGGGGAGAAATACCGCCGCCAGCAGGGAGGCCAGCACAACCATCTCGATGCTGATGGCCATCCTGAACAGCGCCAGGAGGCGGCCACTGTACTCGGTGAAGGCGCCGGCCACGATCTCGGTCTCCGCCTCGGGGGTGTCAAAGGGGACTTTCTCCAGCTTGCCGAGCATGACCACCAGCGCCACGCCGAACCCAATCAGGTTGAACAGCCAGTAAAAGGGGTGGGCGCCATAGTAGTTCGCCATGCCGGCCAGCGACCAGCTGTCTGCCAGACAGGCCGGCGCCAGAAGCGCCAGATAGAGGGGCACTTCATAGGCCAGCAACTGGGTCAGGGAGCGTACCGCGCCGATCATGGAGTAGAGCGAAGCTGAATACCAGCCGGCCAGGAAGAAGGTCATGGTCGGAATGGTCAGGAGATAGACCACGATCACCAGGTCCCCCTCGAAGGAGAACAGCGCTTTTGTTCCCCAGATCGGGATGTAGATGATGGCGGTCGCTGCAGCTGCCAGCGCCACCAGCGGCATCATCGTGAACATGAGCGGATCGGCCTCTTCCGGAATAATATCCTCTTTGGAAGAGAGCTTGATGAAGTCGGCCAGCGGTTGAAACCAGGGGGGACCCTGCCGGTTCTGCATGCGGGCATACAGTTTCCGGTCACAGAATTCCGCCACCATGCCAGCCAGGCTGAGAAAGAGGAAACCGGGAAACACGATCAGATAGAAGAATGCCTGTAGCATGGCTATCGCTCCCCACGCAGTGCGTGAAGCCTGCGGCTCGGGTTGCTGAAATCGATCCCCCTATTGCGGCGGTTCCACTCGATCCCCCGTTGCCGCAGCTCGCTCCATCCAATCAATTGCCTGTCCTCACCCAGCAGTTCCAGGCAGCGATCGGTACAGGAGAAGCAGGGATCAATGGCGGCTACGATGATCGGCACATCCGCCAGATAGTTGTTCTCCATCATCTTGGCGACAGCCTGGATATTGGCGAAGGTTGAGGCCCGTACCTTGACCCGTTCCGGTTTATCACTGCCGTTGGCCCTGACGTAGTGGAAACATTCACCCCGTGGGGCCTCGTAGCGGGAGCAGGCCTCCCCGGCCGGTATCTTGCGCGGTGCCTTGACGGTAATGGGGCCGTCGGGGATGTTGTTCAGCAGCTGGCGGATCATGGTGTAGGATTCCATCAGTTCTCCGACCCTGACCAGGGTCCTGCCGTACACGTCGCAATGGTCGTCGGTGATGACCTTGAAGCTGAGTTCTCCGTAGGCCGCGTAGGGGTCATCGCGGCGGATATCCCGATCAACAGCCGAGGCCCTGAGAGTCGGACCAACCGCGGACAGACGCAGCGCATCCTCGTGGGACAGGTAGCCGACTCCCGAGAGCCGGGCCGCCAGAGTGGGCTCTTCCGTGGCAACCTCGATATAGTACCTGGTGCGTTCCTCCAGCACATCCATGGCTTTCAGGATCCGGTCGATCTGCTCCGGGGTCAAGTCGCGCCGCACCCCGCCCGGGGTGTTGATGCCGTAGTTGACCCGGTTGCCCCCCAATTCGGCCAAGATATCCATTACCACCTCGCGGTCGCGCCAGGTGTACATCAGCAGGGTATCGAAACCGATCTCGTGCCCGGCAACCCCCAGCCAGAGCAGGTGGCTGTGAATCCGTTCCAGCTCTCCCACCAGGGAACGGATGTAGAGCGCCCGTGGCGGAACGGCCAGACCGGCGATTTCCTCCACCGCCTGGATATAGGCGGTGGAGTGGGTGTGGGAGCAGATGCCGCAGATCCTCTCCAGCAGATAGAGACACTGGATGTAGGAACGTTCCTCGCAGGCCTTTTCGATGCCCCGGTGGTTGTAGCCGAGCCGCATGGCTGTCATGACGATCCGCTCGCCTGAAACGGTTATGGAAAAATTGGCCGGCTCCTTCAGGGCAGGGTGTTGCGGGCCGATGGGTATGGTTACGCGGGCCATGTTTATCCCTCCTTCCTGTTGAGCATTTCCGGCTTCCAGTCCTTACGCAGGGGATACTGCCCTTCCGGCCAGTCATCCGTAAGCGGGTAGCGGGGACCCGGCGGCAGACCCTCGACCCTGAAGCCGAGCAGGTCCACCAGTTCTTTTTCATAGTATTCGGCATTGGGGAATCTTCCGGTCATAGTCGCAATCACCGGGTCCGTCTTGGGCTGATACCGTTTGATGCTCAGCAGAATCCCGTCATCAGCCGCCAGCACGTACATGACCCCCAGGTTTTCCCCCTCATCCGTCCCCACCAGGGAGACCAGGGATATGAATTTCAACTCGTTGGAGGCGAAATCGATCAGTTTGTCCAGAGTGGCAGCGGGAGAGTCCATGTAGATGCGCCGTTCCCGTTGGACGCGGATTGTTTCCCGCAGTTCGGGAAATTGTTTCGCCAGTTCCTCGGCAATGCGTGCTTCCCTTGTCATGTTCTGCCTGCCTTCCTGATGCTGCTACGTTGTATTTTCCCAGTATATCACTCTGTTTTCAGCGTTGACAGCAGCTTGACCACCCCGTCGATGATCGCCTCGGGCCGGACGGCGCAACCGGGGATGTAGGCGGATACGGGTAATACCGTATCGATGCCCCCCTCCACATTGTAACAGCCGCGGAAGACGCCGCCGGAACAGGCACAGGTTCCAACCGCCACAACGAACTTGGGCTCCGCCATCTGTTCATGGATCCGGATCAGGCGGTCCTTGATCTGGTGGGTTACGGGACCGGAACAGAGCAGGACATCGGCATGCCGGGGCGTTCCCTTGAGGAGGACCCCGAAGCGCTCCAGGTCGAAGCGAGGGGTCAGGGAGGCAATGATCTCGATATCGCAGGCGTTGCAGGCGCCGGTGTTGAAGTGGATTACCCAGGGGGATTTGATGCGTGCCCAACTCACGAGCTTGTCAAGTGCTTTCATGTCAGACTTCCTTCCTGAAGAGTGCCGTCAGTCCCGATGCCGCGGAGAGGGTGAAGAACGCGGCAAACAGGGAATCCGGAACGGAACCTGACGGAACAGTGGCAATAATCATGGCCACCACGTGCATGATGGTGAAGAAAAAGGCGAATGAAAAGAACTGGCCGTAGTCCGGCTGCAGCCGGTGGTGGTCCACATCTTCGCCACAGGCGTAGGGCTTTGCCTTACCTATTCGATCAGTGCCTTTCGTGATCAGAATTCCCAGAAGCCAGAAATCCACCACCGCTGCAATCAACAGCAGCACGAAGGCAATCGGCGGAGACAGAAACAGCGACGTTACATCCATGGTCAGACCTCCTCTCAGCCTTTGAGCTTATTCATCTGGCGTGCATCCAGGTTGCCGCATTTTTTGAAGTGGCCGATCACCACTCCCGAGGCCGCCACCAGAATGACCACCTCCATCACTATCAGCGTAATGATGAAGGCCTGGGAGGTGCCGGTGTTGCCGGTCAGGTAGCCGGCTGCCGCAAGGATGAGCGTAACTCCCTTGGTCATCAGCTCCATGCCGATCAGGATGCGGATCAGATTGTGGGTTACCCATATGCAGTAGAAGCCGGTTAAAATCAGCATGACCGAGATGATGAAATACTCTCCGAATGCCTGTTGACCGAGATTGATCCCCTCATTCATCATTTTTCAACCCCTTGAATAGAACTATGACTCCGTATATTCCGGCAAACATGGCCGCAAGTTGCCCGAATACATCGAGTTTGCGGAGGCTCCAGAGCGTGTGGCGGAGATCGGGGCCGGATAAAAAGCGGGACAGGGGAAACGAATTGTCGCTGAATGCCGATTGAATTGCCCAGCCTGCCAGCAGAACCAGAATGACCCCAGGGAAAAACCGGGAGTAATGGTTCGCTTCTCCATGCCTCTGCTCCTTCGGCGATGACGGTTCCGTAAGGCTGATGACACTGACGAAAACCACCGTTATCAGGCCGGCGCACACCGAAAGCTCGAATACCGCGGCCAGGGGGGAATTCATGGTGAACAGAATCATGGTCAGGGTGGCGCTGACCAGGGCCAGCCCGATGGCTACTTTAAGCAGGCTTTTCGACAGCAAGGTGTAAAAACCGAATATGACCAGCAAGGGCAGCAGAATCATTCTGATAGTCATAATATACCCCTTATGGGCAGAATGATGGTGTCGAACAGAAACGGCAGCAACACTCCAACCGCGATGATGATGAGTGCGAAAAGAATGCTCGGACCGGTGATCAGGTAACCCGCCTCAGTGGCATTTTCGCATTCGGGGGCGACTTTGCCGAAAAAGACCTTGCGCTGCAGTATCAGGAAGTAGGCCAGAGTCAGCAGGCTCGCCAGGATGGCGACAACCATGTACCCCGTGTGACCGGCTTTCCAGAGGGCGACCACGATCACCAGCTTGCTCCAGAATCCCGCCAGGGGGGGTATCCCGGCTGCCGAAAGAAAGGCGATGATTGAGGTTGTGCCGGTGATGGGCATCCGTGCGGCAAGGCCACCCAGGCTGTCCAGATCCCGGCTCCCGGTTTGGGACTCGACCGCAGTTGCGTTCATGAACAGTTGGGTTTTGAAGAGCGCATGGTTGAAGAGATGAAAGGTCGCGCCGGCCACACCCAGTGCGGAGCCGGCCCCCAGGCTGAGGATGATATAGCCGACCTGGCTGATGCTGGAGAAGGCCAGCATGCGTTTGAAATCCTTCTGACCCATTGCGGCCAGGGCGCCGGTGACGATGGAGAGCGCTCCAACGAAGAGCAGTATCTGCTGGGTCTTGGGAGTGAAGCCAAATACCTCATGTACCAGACGGATCAGGGTATAGACACCGGACACCTTGGTCACTATCCCGGCCAGGAGCATCGATACCGGCGCCGGGGCTGACGAATAGGCATCGGGAAGCCAACCGTGGAACGGTACCGATCCGGCCTTGATGAACAGTCCGCACAGAAACATGAGCACGGCGAACTGGACCAGGAAGTTGTCCGGATGGAGGGATATCGCCCCTGCGATTGCCGTGAATGCGGTGTCGCCCGAGATAAGAAAGAAGATTCCGACCGATGTCAGCATCATGATGGTGGCTATGGCGGAAAGGACGATGTATTTGAATGAACCTTCGAACGAGTTCAGCTCAAGGTTGAAGGCGATCAGGACAAAGGAAGTGACCGAGACTATTTCCAGAAAGACATACAGGGAGAAGAGATCCTTTACCAGCACGACTCCGTTCATTCCCAGCATGGAGATTAACAGCAGGCTGGCGAAGTTGTGCCGCCCCCGGTCGTCCTTTATGGCATCCATGGCGATAATGGATGACGCAAAAACCACCAGACCGATTGCCAGGAGCATCAACTGGCTGAGACCGTCGGCCGGAGCCAGGGGCAGGGAAACAGACGTTCCTCCCCACGAACCCCACCAGGTCGCCTGGGGGAAAAGGGCAATCACGACCTGCATCACCCCCAGCAGGGTCGGCCAGAACGTCAAGCCCTTTCTCAGGGAACGGCCGAGCGGGATATTTGAAAGGATTACGCCGAACAGCGGCAGAACAAGCAAAAGCGAGCTCATCTCTCTATACTCCTTGTCCGGTTGTCAAACATTCATGTACAGGCCCATCAGAATCGCCCCGATCACGATCCAGACCATGTAGGTTGCGTAGCTGCCGTTATGAAGCTCACGGATCGAGCGGGAGAAAAACTGCGCCGTCCTGACCGCCAGGACATTGAACAACCAGTCGTTGGCACGATCGATCCACCATGCCAGCCGTGAGGCTCCCTGGACTATTTTCATGCCGATATCATAGGGATCGAAATAGCGCTTCTCGGCGCGGTCATAGATCGGTTGCAACAGGGGAGAATAGTGGATGTGATCGGATGCCCCGACCCCCTTGCCGCTCTTCCTGACTCCGTAGATATGGTTGAGCCATGCGCCGAGCAGAACCAGGACGGTCATGACAACCAGGAAACGGTTCTGCGGGAACCCGGAGAAATGATGCCCGGCAGCCAGCTTGGGACCAATGATTGGAACAATAAGATTGTTGATCGGCAGCGGATTCGCCACCCCGAACAGAACGCACCCCCCTGCGATGGTGATCATCGGGATCAGCATGCTGAGGGGAGCTTCCTTGATTTTGGAGAGGGTGCTGCCGTCTTCATGTGACCCGAGAAATGCGGCATGCCCCAGTTTCAGAAAGGATGCCGCCGTTAAAAAGGAGCCTGCCAGGGCGCCGGCATAGAAGATCCAGTGCCGCTCCAGCGCACCGTCGTAGACCAGTTCTTTGGAAAAGAAGCCATTGAAGGGGGGGACACCGGAGATGGCCGCTGCGGCGATGATAAAACAGGTAAAGGTGATCGGCATCTGTCTGCCGATACCTCCCAGCTTATGGAGATCAGTGGTGCCGGTCTGGGTTTCTACCGAGCCGCCGGTCAGGAACAGGCAACTTTTGTACATGGCATGGTTGATCATGTGGAAGATGCCGCCCACGATCCCCACCGGAATGGCCGTGCCGATCCCCAGGATCATGTAGCCGACCTGGCTGATGGCGTGGTAGGAGAGCAGCCGTTTGTAGTCTTTCTGGATCAGGGCCATCATGACCGCCAGCAGGATCGTGACCACCCCCAGGGTCATTAACAGCGGGCTGAGCCACGATTGGGGGGTCAGTGTGAAGAGGTCCAGGGTGATGCGGGCCAGGAAATAGATGCCCAAAAGCTTCTCCAGGGCGGCCGGCATCAGGGCCATGAACGGCAGCGGGGCGTCAAGCGCCGCATCCGGAATCCAGCTGTGGAACGGCATGCTGCCGGCCTTGGATGTGGCTCCGATTACCAGCAGCAGAAAAGCCGCACCGCCCAGGACCGAGTCGGGAGTCAGGTGGATCCGGCTCATGGTCATCGTTCCGGATAGAAAGCCGGTCATGCCGATCCCGACCATCATCAGGATGTCGGAAACGCCGATCAGTACAAAGGCTTTGATGGCGGAGCGGAAGGCCTCTTTATTCCCGATGGCGATAAAACCGAAGATGGTGCAGAGCAGGCCTTCCCAGAAAAAGAGCATCAGGACCAGGTTGTCGGCCAGTACCGCGCCGTTGACCATGCCCAGGGAGATCAGCAGGTAGCTGTAGTACTGATTGGCATGGCTGCGGTTGCGCATGAAATACAGGGAATAGAGCGACACCAGGAAACCGAAACCGGCTGCGGCAGCCAGTATGAAAGAGCTGAAGTGGTACAACCGGAGTTCGAAAAGCATGCCGAACCCGGCCCAGGGGCGCGAGATCAGCAGTTCCCGGCCGTACAACTCCAGGCAGAGCGCGAGGTTCGCGGTTGTTGCCAGGATGGAGAGTGCGCCCTGGGTCTTTTTCGGCAGAACCAGAACCGCTACCCCGCATATAATCGGAAGCGCAAAAACGGAGATCATCATGGTTTCCATCATGGCATCACCCCCAGGATCTGCTGAACAGCTGTCTGGACATAGAGTGACGGGTAGGTGATGAAGATCCCCCCGGCTAGGGAAAGCAGGGCCAGGAACGCGACGCTGGCCACCATGACCGGCGCGCCTTCGGCAACCGGAGTGGTCTTGGCCTCACCCAGAAAGATCATGGCAAATATTCTGAAGAGGTAGATCACGGTCAGAAACGCTCCCAGGACGAAAACGGTTGTAATCAGATAGTTACCACTCTTGAGTGAGCCGGCGATGACCATGTACTTGCTGAAGAATCCGCCGAAGGGGGGGATGCCCATGACGGAAAAGGCGCACAGCAGGAAGGATACCGCGGTGACCGGCATGGTCCGGATCAGGCCTCCCAGCTTGGTGATGTCCTTGACGTGTAGTTTCTGCTCCACAACACCGGCGCAGAGGAAGAGTCCCCCCTTGGCGATGCTGTGCATCAGGATGTAGAGCAGTCCTCCGGCGAATCCCAGGGGGTTGCCGATGGAGAGTCCCAGAAAGATGAAGCCCAACTGACTGATGGTGGAGTAGGCGATGATCCTCTTCATGTCGGTCTCGATCAGCGCAGCACCGCCGGAGACCAGGGCGCTGATTCCAGCGATCATCGGCACTACGCTGTTCCAGGCCGGGTCGATTGTAAAGGTACTCACGAAGAGTCTGGCATAGACATAGACCCCGATCTTGACCAGGACCGCGGCGTGCAGCAGTGCCGTGACCGGTGTGGGGGCAACGCCCGCATCGGGAAGCCAGGTGTGCAGGGGTAGGGTGGCTGATTTGGAGAGGATACCGAACAGGATCAGGAAGATGGCAAGATTGTTGACCGGGTTGGTGGCTGACGCACTTTTAATGACCTGCAGATCGAATGATCCATATTGCCCATAGAGCATGATGAAACCGATCAGCATGACAAAGGCGCCGAATCCGGTGATCAGGAAGGCCTTGTCGGCACTGAGGACGCAGTTTTTTTCCCGGAAAAAACCGATCAGGCGCCAGCAGGCGACCGCCGTAATCTCCCAGAACAGATAGATCAGAATCAGGTTGGCCGAGTAGACGATGCCCATCATCGATCCCAGGAACAGCACAACCATGAAATAGTATTCATTCTGGTTGTCGTAGTGGCTGATGTAACCCATGGAATAGAGGACGATGACCGCCCCCACCAGCATGGAAACGATCGCCATGAAAACAGCCAGACTATCTGCCTGGAAGAGTTGGTTCCCCGCCAGAAACGGAAAGGGTATGCGTAGGGAGGTTCCGCTGAAAACGGTCGGGACAAGCAGAGAGGAACAGAGGAGGGAAGTGGAGACCAGGATAAAGGCGCCCAGATTTCTGAGTGCCTTCGAAGCCCCACCGGCCAGCGGGAGCAGCAGCGATCCCGCTATGGGAACAAATACAGCCATCCAAACCAATGCGTTGGTCTTCATAATAGACCCACCCCCCCGTAATGGATTTCAGGAACTGTGGAATATCTATTTGTATAAGGACAAGCTTGATAACTGGATTTATATGTTGAGAGCCGTTGTCGGGAAACTAGATAAAAACGGCTGAATTACGCAGATATATGTAATATTAAGTGTTATTGTGGATCAAATTTGATCCAGCCTTCAAACATTGTAATACTCTTCATGGTTATTAGTGTCAATGTAATTTATTCGGCTCTTCAACGTTTCAAGTGGGTTGAGCATATATCTTGTTGAATTTGAGCTTCC
>JACAAY010000129.1 GCA_013377095.1 Desulfuromonadales bacterium | reverse complement strand
GGGGATCGCTAAACTGGCCGATCTGTCCGGAATTAGTCGGCAGTAAGTGAGTCATGTTCCCCAAAGAGTCCGTGACAATGACCTCTCCGGTCAAATTGTAGGCGTAGTCAATCTTTTCGGCCCCGCCATCTCGGAACTGTTTCGACAGGCGGCCCATGGTATCGTATTCAAAGTAGCGGTGAGTTCCATCAGGGTAGGCAATCGACTGTACGGCGTGCTCCTGTGCTGCCCCTTGTCCCGTTATGTAGGCGAAACTCGTCGTTCCAGCGGTATTGGTTACCGTAAGCAAATGTTCTCCAGTCTCATCATATGAATACGTTGTAACCCTTCCGACTTCGTCCGTCGTCTGGATAATCCGGCCCTGGATGTTGTAGCTGAACTGTTCCGTATCACCTGTTGATCTGGTAACGCCGGTGACCTTGGATTCAGTGTAATTGACGGTGACCCGATTGCCGTTGAGATCCTGTATGTAATCGATTACATGATTATTTGCATTGTTCGGGTCAACTTTGAAATGTAACAGAGTCCCGTTTTTCTCCGTAAGATCCCAGCTCTGGTCCGAGCTGTTTACTGCCAGGGCGCCGTTATCCCCGATAGAACCGATGAATTGACCCGATGTTGTGGAATCGGGGATTAACAGCCGAACTCTTGCTACAGGATAATGGAGGACGATATTGCCGTCTTCGACCGCTCCCCAGATGTCGAACGCATGGCTTGCGCCTCGTCCAAATGCACCCACGGCATAGCGGGGAATGATCGTTGTCAATCCGGCCTTAATAAGTTCAAAGGTGAGCAAATTGCTGACCTTGCTTTCATATTTGCCAATGCTGCTCAGATAGGTTGCGTCAGCTGCGAGAGCGGCATTGAACTGTCCCATTGTACTCCCAATAGAAGTTTTCATATTTGTAAAGAGCGCATCCCAGGCATCCACGGAAACAAAAGAGGGCTTTGAGGAATTCTCCAGAAGGTTCCAAGGTATCGGCTCAGTGGGCTTGTCTATGTCGAGATTGAAATCAATACTTCCGAAGATAATTGTTGGCTTCATATCAAAGGTGATGCTGCCGCTAGCGCCTGGCGGAAGAATACCCGCAGGTCCTTCCTGGTTGATGCCGAGAAAACTTTCGGAGTTGAAAGTACGAACCAGGTAAAATCCGTTGTCAGACATCAACTTCGCGCCAACTGCCGTAATCCGCATCAATGGCGCTATGGCGTCTGAATTACCGGCATTCTTGTACGTGACGGTTACCTTTCCTCGGCCACCGGCGCGGACCGCCTGAGGCACAATAAGATCATATTCAATCTGGGACGTACCGCTTGCGCCGGAATTAACGTTAACCGCATTGGGATCAGTCACGGTTGCGCCGTTTTTGGTGACTTGGATACCGTAGCTCCCCGTGGCCAGGCCATTCAGGTTGAAGGTAACAAAGACATCGGATGAGTCTTTCGTAAATACAGAAAGCGGACGGTAAACCGTTCCATTCGGCCCCACTAAACCATAGACTGCTCCAAAGCTCAATTGACCACCGGTTATCTCAAAGGTTACATTACCGTTGTTACTTACCCACCCGGGCTGGACCGTGGTAACAGAGAAATTAAGCGTCTTGGCCGAAATCGAGAAATCTGCAGGTGTTGCCGAAAAAGAACCCGCATATGCGGTCACGTAATAGGTTTGGCTCGAGGTATTTGATATGAGCGCAGTAGGATTGGAAGAGTTCCACTGATTTTGCTTGATATCAAAATGCTGGGGATCGGGAATATATCCCTGGCCGATATAAAGCTGCATATCGCCGGAACCTCCAGAAAGGGCAAGCATTACATCAACGTCCTTACCGGAGACCGGCTCGATCTTGTACCAGGCCGACTGCCCGACGGCCGTGAACTGACCGGATAAGGTGGAACCATTGACCGTCAATTCCGATAGGTCTATGACAACCAGGCCTGCGGAGGTACCGCTGTTGTTGCCATTATTCTTTCCTTCGAATACCTCCCCCTTGATATTGGTCCTTACCTCCCATCGATGATTGCCTGTTACGCTTCCGGGCACGCTGATGGTGGCGGTGGCGGTAAGGCTCTGGCCCGGGCCGAGTATTGTGTTCCGGCCGACGAGAATCTCGCCTGCAAAAATCTCAACCGGGGTGGTATCCGGGTTTCGCACCAGATAGACGGCGTCATGCCACGGGCCGACGGCGTTTCCGGAGCCGGTGTTGGTTACGGTCCAGGAAAGCTGCGCCTGGCTGCCGACCATGGCGGATGCGGGCCCGGAGATTCCACTTACGACCAGATCGATAGCGGAATCCGCCGTCTCGACAAACTCAAGCGCGCCCATGTCGGCAAAAGCGCCGGTCGTTGTTGCGATACCGGTATGAGGACTTCGTGGGTCGGTGTACCGGGGCGCACCCATGAAATCGGTCACGGGGGTGGCGGTACCGTCGGCGGCATCGATGGCAGGAGAGCCGAAGTTTAACCGGTAATCAAGCTGCAGCCGGTTCCGGTACTTTGGATCAGCGGAGATATTGCCGGTTCCTGCATAACTTCCGTTGCCGCTGGTAGCCAGAGGATTCCATACGACATTGTAATTGACAGCAGCAGCGCCAGCTTGGAAGCCTGCGGAAGCGCTATTTGTCACAATGGAGTTGGTGACGGATGATTGGAGGTTGCTAAATCCCCAAATTCCGACTCGATTACTGTCAATGGTGCAGTTAGTAACGTTCGCGACGCCGCCATGTTCATTTATGGCACGATCTGTCCCCATCACGATACTGTTGGTAATTATTGCCGTGCCACCTAACGATGCAATCCCATCATAAAGGGAGTTCATTACCATACAGTTGTTAACCGTCAATGTCCCCACCGAGGTTATCATGCCTGAATTAGAGGTACCGCTGCCGTAGCTGATCACGGCATGATCGAGTGACGCGGCGCCTGAGACGTAAATACGCGACCAGTCGCCGATTGACGGGATGGTGGCATTGCCGTCACCGTTGGTATCACCACCTACGGTGTCGTCTTTGATTGAGGTAAAATATATGGGCTGAGCTGCCGTCCCATTGGCAAGCAAAAGCCCGCCTGTTTGCACGGTTATTCCCATATTTTGATCAAACTTAATGACTGCTCCCGGCATAATCGTAAAAGTTACGCCACTTGGCACAACTATATTGTCAGTGACATGGAGGAGTTGCGATCCTTGGCAGGTATAGTCGGCAACGAGTGTGCCGCCTTGGGTCGTCATGACATAGCGCACAACAGTATTGCTGTTCCTGTTGAACTGCCCGCTCCCCTGGACACTGATCCCCAACCAATCTCCGGGGATAGCCCTGGTCTTGGTGCCGTCAAGGTTGGTATCACCGCCGACGCTGTCGTCGGCCAGGGAGGTAAATACGATCGGCGCCCCATTGGTACCGAGGGCATCAAAGATACCGCCCGATTCGACGATGATCTGGCCGCCCTTGACGGTCTTAATCACTGTGCCGGGGCTTATGGTGACGTGGACTCCGGAGGGGATGATCAGTGTCCCTTCTATGACGTGAACCTTGTCAGCAGTCCATGTCTGGTCCGTGCTAACGGTACCGGAATGCCAGACTACGGAGTTGTTTATCAGAACTCTCCTTGCCCCCTCGCCCATGACTAGTCCGGCGCCGTCACGGAAAATCAATCTGAGCTCGTAGGTTCCATCGGGGACGGCCGTGCTGTCCCAGTCCGTGCCGGAGCTGCGGGGGAGACGGCTGCCGATTGTGTATACCCGGCCGTTTGATGAGGCAATGACGTCAACCGTCATCTGCGTATTTGCTGAAAATGCCGACCATTCCAGTCGCACGGTGCCATGAACAGTTTCACCGGCCGGCTTCAACCAGGCGTATTCCAGAATGCCGGAAATGACGATCGTTCCGGCAGTCCCACCTTTCGCCGGGTTGGCCGTCAGCTTAGTGAGATCGAACAAGTTGTTTGCCGTATAATATATCGCCACTCGCCCGCCGCCCCCACCAGCATTGGCAGTGTAATATGAACCGTAGATACCGCCGTTGGCGGAGAAACTGCCGCTGCCGGCAAGGGTGCCGACCGTGGCATAAATCGAGCCCCCGGAAGCACCGCCGGCAAGAACTCCATTTGTAAATGCGTTTTGAGTTCCGTTGGCGGAAATAGCGCCGTTGTTGATCAGCGCCCCGGATACGATCAGGCGAATAGCACCCCCACCCGCGCTCCATCCGCCTCCATAGCTCCCTCCCCCCGAGCCGGGCTCGGTCGGCGCAAGGGCTGAACCATAGGTCGGGCCGCTGTGAGTCCCTCCCCCCTTGCCGCCATAAGATCCTCCCGAAGCATAGTCACTGATGTCGGTAGCACCTCCGGGCCCACTCCCGGTGACATAGCCCTGGCCATCAGCGCTGATCTTGCTGCCGGCATCAACCTGGATGTTGGTGGCATTGATGGTCACACCGAGTCCCTGCCATGCGCCGTCAATCTTGGCGGAGGTGTTTTTGCCCTGGAGGGTCATGGTGGAATTTCCGGTGATCTGGATGTTTCCTGCCGTGACCGTCGAGCCGCCGCCGATCCTGAAGTTGCTGGCAGCACTCATGGCAATGCTGTCCACGGTGATGACTGAGTCGTTGCCGAACGTCAGGTTTGCGCCGTTATTGATTGTCAGTGTGGCAAGGTTGACCACGTAATTATCGGGGAGGACCAGGTTGTCCGACACGGTCAGGGCGCCGTTGCCCGGACCGTTGGCAAAGGTATAGACCGAACCGGCAGTACCACCATATTCCGGGTTTGCCGTCACCTTAGCGAGATCGAATCCGTTGTTTGTGATATAATATATCGCCACTCGCCCGCCACCCCCACCGGCATTGGCGGTGTAAACTGAGGCGTAGATACAGCCGTTGGCGGAGAAACTGCCGCTGCCGGCAAGGGTCCCGACCGTGGCATAGATCGAGCCCCCGGAAGCACCTCCGGCAAGGAGTCCAGTTGAAAATGCGTTTTGAGTTCCGTTGGCGGAAATAGCGCCGTTGTTGATCAGCGCCCCGGATACGATCAGGCGAATAGCACCCCCACCGGCGCTCCAGCCGCCTCCATAGGCACCACCAGCCGAGCCAAGATCGGTTGGTGCAAAGGTCGAACCATAGGTTGGGCCGCTGTGAGTCCCTCCCCCCTTGCCGCCATACGAACCTCCCGAAGCATAGTCACTGGCGGCGGCACCTCCAGGTCCACTACCGGTGACATAGCCCTGGCCGTCGGCGCTGATCTTGCTGCCGGCATCCACCGTTATATTGGCGGCATTGATCGTGACGCCCACACCTTCCCAATGGCCGTCCACCTGGGTAGAGGCATTTTTGCCCTGCAAAAGCAACGTGGAGTTGCCGACTACCGAGAGTGAGTTGCTGATGGTTACCGTTGATCCGCCGGCCAGACTGAAGAGCGCCCCATTGGAGATGGCCAGATTTTCGTAGGAAAGGGTGACGGCCGACGGAAAATCGAGTTTTCCAGACACATAGAGATTTCTATTGTTTTCCAGCAAGTAGACCGATCCGGCAGTAGCGCCCGCATTTCCCGCGTTTGCGGTGACCGTATTGGAATTGAATCCGCTGCTTGCCGTATTATATATCGCCACCCGACCACCGCCGCCACCGTCAGGAGAAGCGAATTGCGAATTACCGCTAGTGCCGTTGGCTGTGAAAATGCCGCTGCCGGCAAGAATCCCGACTGTGGCATAAATCGACCCACCGGAACCGCCGCCTGTATAATAACCATTTGCGAGATCTTGAGTTCCGTTGGCGGAAACAACGCCGTTGTTAGTCAGAGTCCCGGATACGATCAGGCGTATCGCGCCCCCGCCGGCGCTCCAGGCGGGACCATAGGCCCCTCCAGCCGAGCCGAGATCGGTCGGCGCCAGGGCTGAACCATAGGTCGGACCGCTACTCCCTCCCCCCTTGCCGCCGTACGAACCACCGGAAGTGTAGGCACTGACGGCGGCACCGCCAGGCCCGCAACCGGTGATGTACCCCTGTCCATCAGCTGTTATTTTGCTGCCCGCATCCACCGTAACATTGGCGGCATTGATCGTCCCTCCCACGCCTGCCCATTGCCCGCCAACCTGGGCAGAGTTGTTTTTCCCCTGCAACAGGATAGTAGCGTTGCCCGACACTGTGACGGTCTCGGTCACATGTATTGTCGAGCCGCCGGCAATGGAAAGGGTGGCCCCGTTGTTGACCGTCAAGCTTGTCACTTGGTAGGTGTCTTCGGGCCAGGTGGTGTTGGCGGAAATAACGACATCACCCATTGTTGTATCTGCGAAGGCATTACCGACGAACAGCAGAAGCGGTACAAGTAATAACATCATGCGTGGCGAAAGAATCTTTGTCATAGTAACCCTCCAATACTGGTGCCTCTGCCTATAGAATAAAACACAACACGGGGACGCATGAGCCAGGATGACGTTTTGACATAAAAAAAGCCGAACTGCTCAAAGAATAAATCTTCGGCAGCTCGGCTATCTTCTTGGGTTGAAGACCCAAAGCTTTCCGCACCCTCCTCACGAAGGGGTTGGCTTTGTCTGTATATGTATAGCTACTGGTGATGATTCTAACGTATTAGCAATATTGCTTTTCCACAACGACTTTCAAGGCAGGCATGAAATTCATTAAGAATATCACCACTCGGTGCAAATCTTAATAACAGCAACTTAAAACATCACTCTATTTATTGCAAGCTAAAGGAAAGGAAAAATTCACGTAAACCGTGAGAAGAGGAAAAATGAGGATACTTATAAAGCGGTACGTACGTATCCGGCCCTAAGGCCGAATCTCCACAACCGTGCCGATCGGCGTCAATTTGAATATTTCTTCTATTTCTTCATCCGTTACGGCAATACACCCTTTTGTCCAGTCAACATCTGCGTGGGAATCACCAACCCACGAGAATCCCTTCTTGATACCGTGGATCATGATGTTTCCCCCCGGAGAAACACCCTGTTTTTTTGCTCGCACTCTGTCCTTCTCATTTGGATAGGAGACATGAAGCGACAGGTGATACTGACTGCCCTTGTTCCGTGAATCGATGATGTAGGTTCCCTCGGGAGTTTTGTTATCCCCCTGCCGTTCCTTGGGGCCATCCGGGTTTCCCCCCAAGGCTATCTTGTAGGTTTTGAGTACCTCATCCTTTGAGATCAGCATCAGGCGCCGTTCCCTTTTTTCTATCAGGATCCTGTCCACCGATCTCTTCCTGGTTGCAAAATCCAGAACCGTTTGTTCGAGCGCCTTTATCCTCTGTTGCAGCGTTTCGATTTCATGATCCCTGCTTTTCACCTCTTGATGGAGAGAGCCGATTTGTGTTTGCTGGGCGGCAATCAACTTATCCTTGAGAGCGACATTAGTGATAGTAAACATCATCATCTCACTGTTTTGCCGATATTCGCTCGCGGGGTATTCCTTAATGAGCCTTTGAAAACAATCGATGGCTTTCTGATAATCTTTCCGTTCATTTTTCGGATAGGAATGAATGATACCCATTTCAAACAAAACCCTGTCTCTTGAGGTGATCTGTTGTACAGCAATCTGCTCGTATCTGTTCAGAGAGGCGCTGTAGTTGCCCTGACTGAACAAATCATTCGCCTCTTGGAAGAGTGACCTGTCCTGAAATCCTCCCTTCATGCTACTGCACCCAACCATCAGAATCGGCAGAATCAGCATGCAGAAAAGGAAAAAGAGACGACACACACCCATCGTTCTGAGCCTTCCATCTTCATATGCCACGGATAACCTGATTCCATCGGACGGTACATTTTGGAAGATTCTCGGTTTCCTCATTTCCTCACCCCTTGGCGGACAGACCGGGAACAGCATGACTGACAACCTGATATCCCGGTGAAACAGATTCATTGTAGAGAATAACCCGGATTAAAGCACAGGATAGACAACAAAATGGCAGGGTTGTGAGACCCTGCCATTTTGTTGTCCGGAGCACCAAAGACAACATAAGCAGTTCTTCGGATGTGACTTATTTCTTCATCGACTTCTGGAAAGTGGCGTCAGCCCTTTTCGCTTTTTCATCTGCGATTTTTTCCCGTTCCGCTGCATTTTTCGTTGCCTCTTCGGCGCGGGCCGCGGCGGCATCCGCCTTTAAAGCGGCCGCATCGGCTGCAGCCTTGGCTGCTTGTGCATCCTGCAACGCCTGATCAGCTTTTGCGCTATTCAGATTTTGCTGCGCCTGCACTTTCTCGAGATCACCTGTTGTTGCACAACTCATCAGCGACAGTGCGAGAACCGGCATCAGTATCATGAGCAATAAACTCTTCTTCATTGTTTTTCACCTCCTTTCCGTGTGGTGTACCTTCGTATTTAACATCGGGATCCTTGATCTACTTCCCGGCAAGCTCAAGCAATTTACCGTCCATATCCAAATCCATTTTCAAACGTTTGGCCACCCCCCTGGCCTCACCGATATCCTTGAACGGCCCGGTAAGGACACGGTAGCCATTGCTCTTTGATACTACCCGTGCAGGGATTGGCGGACCCTGGTGGTTGATAATGGCGGCCATTCTTTGAGCGTCAGTCTCGTCACTCACATCGGCAGCCAGGACATACCATGCCCCCATTTTCAGTTCCGGAATTTCCGGTTTGCCATACAATTTGACCGGGTGCTCGACTTCTATGGTTTTGGGAATCCCGTTTTCGCTCCCTTTACTCATTTCGAAGATGGGAACAGGAATCCCCCAGGCTTCGGTCTGTACCTCCTTGATTTTTTTCCAGTCAATCTTGCGCGCCGATTTCTTTTCAATAGTTTTCAATTTTTCATACATTTTCTGTAACTCAACGGCGCCCAAATCATCCAGAGGCGTATGAGCTTCCATGTAAAGCATTCCATTGCGTTGGCCAATCAGATAGGGCTGGTTCACAATGGCAACCGGTGTATTTACCGGAGTGTCACTAAAGAGCATCTTTATATTTTCCGGATAGAGTCTCATGCAGCCATTGGTTGCCTGAAGACCGATACTGGCCGGTTTATTGGTTCCATGGATCAGATAACCCGCTTTGCTTAGATAGAGCGCGTATTCCCCCAGGGGATTCTCAGGTCCCGGCGGCACTTCCGCGGGAAGAATGTCACCTACTTTTCGATGCCTCTCGGCAATTGAAGCAGGAACATGCCAGGTCGGCCGGGCCGCCTTACGCACTATGCGCGCTTGTCCTGTGGGCGTTGGTCGATCCTCAGCTCCGATGCCGACCGGGTAGGTCGACACCACCAGCGACGTGCCATCCCCTTTATAATGAAAGAGTCGCATGGTGGCTAAATTGATCACGATTCCTTTTTTCGGTGCGTCCGGCAGGATAAAACTCAGAGGCAAAATAATATGATTTCCGGCCTCAGGTACCCATATATCCGTCCCGGGATTTGCCGCACTGATCGCATTGATCCCCAAACCGAAGTGTCGTGCGACATCCGGCAGTGTGTCCCCCTTTTCAAGCCTGATGACTGCCAACCGACCAATGACGTCAGCTCCCCGTGCAACCGAGAACCTGTTTCGTTCGATTTCCTTTTCAACATGATCTGGAACAAGCCATGATTGCTCCTGGGTGCCTTTTAACGCAGCACACCCCTGGAGAGATACGATCAGTACCAACGTTGCTACAAGGCGAAACCAATTGGGCAAGAGTAACGGGGCAACTATTTGGCGCATGGGTAAAATATGATTCCTCTCTGAACAAGTTACGTATCCGGTCACAAAAAAAGCCGGGTCGAATATCGAGTGATATTTCGGCAACCCGGCTGTCTCAGTGAGACCCTGTAGGCTTTCCGCCCCACCCTCGCAGATGGTTGAGTATTATCGTGTACCACCAAAGCTGTACTGCCGTTTCCATCACCGACGCAAAACCGGCATGCTACGACACCATCTCAAATGCTCGCCTCGAACCGAACTGATCTCCTCTTAGTGTTTATCAATAAAAAAAGCCGGGGCCGATATCATGTGATATTTCGGCAACCCGGCTGTCTCAGTAAGACCCTTAGGCTTTCCGCCCCATCCTTGCGAATGGTTAAGTATTATCGTTTATCTCTCTAAAATGTTAAGCCCTTCTATCAGTTCTATGAAGGCTTGTCAATTTTTATTCCGTCAATACCTCTTCCGCAGCCCAAGCCTGCTGTACCCGGAGATGAAACCGAACTCTCTCAGAATATCGCAATACGAGCTCCGCCCGGCCGATACTCCATTGATTTTTTCGACCACAATCCCTTTCTCCGGGTTGAACCCTCTCGACAGCAGGACTTTAAAGATCCTCAGACACTCATGGAGTCGTGAATGATCGGGGGTTGTATGCGAGGAGGCAAGCAGTGCCTCCGAAAAGTACTCTTGTATTTCATGACTTCGGCCAAGGTGGTTTTTTAACTGGCATGTCCCGGCCTGGACTTGAATAATTGCCTGATTGTGTTTGTGTAAATAACAGGAAAGCGGTTGGAGTGTACGTAAGGATCGATCAGTACGCTGGAGGGAATAGCACGGCGAAATAGGGGGCGCTGCGGGTATCACAGAAGCTGATTCGAAGCGAAGGTGAAAATCTGGATGACTGGATACGTTTCTTCCTGACCAGCCTGAAAAAGCAGAACCACATCCTGCTCGGCAAGATCAAGCGCGAACAGCTACTGGAAAAATTGTCCACGCTGGAGGAAAAGATGCTGGCAATCGTCGAGATTCTGTTGAAAGTCCTGCTCAAGGGGAGTGTAATGAAAGGCAGTTGCAGCTCTATCGAGGAGGACTTTGAGTCAGGCCTGCAAAAGTGGATTTTGAGAATGAATTGTATAAGTGCAAACCTGCCAGCTATTCTTTAACACGTTAACATTCTGGGCAGGAATCACGTAAACAGTCACGAAAGGAGAACGAAATGGTCCCCAAGAATACGATCTGTCTCTGGTACGACGGTGACGCCCTGGATGCCGCGAACTTCTACGCCCGGACGTTCCCGGACAGTTCGGTGGGAACGGTCCATCGCGCGCCCGGCGACTATCCCGATGGTAAGCAGGGCGATGTTTTGGTGGTCGAGTTCACCGTGGTCGGCATCCCCTGTATCGGCCTAAATGGCGGCCCGGGAATCAAGCACAGCGAGGCGTTTTCGTTCCAGATTGCCACTGACGACCAGGCCGAAACCGATCGGTTGTGGAACGCTATCGTGGGCAACGGCGGTCAGGAAAGCGCCTGCGGCTGGTACAAGGACAAGTGGGGCCTGTCGTGGCAGATCACGCCGCGCGCGCTCACCGCCGCAATCGCCGATCCCGACCGCGCCGCCGCCAAGCGCGCTTTCGAGGCGATGATGCAGATGGGGAAGATTGACGTCGCAACGATCGAAGCGGCCCGGCGCGGCTGACAGCTGCCTCGCCGGCCTAGCCCAGGAATCGCAGCACCGACGCCGCCACGGCAGCCGTACTTTCCGACAGGAAGGCGTGGCCGCCGGGGTGGCGCTCGAGCCGCCCGTGGGGCAGGAGCCCGACCAGCTCCTCGGTTGCTGCTGCGGGGAGGAGGACGTCGTCCGCGCCGGCCAGGACGAGCGCCGGGGCGCCGATGCGCGCCGCCCGCTCCCGGGTGTCGTGGGCCAGGGCGGCGGCGGCTTGCGCGGCAAAGCCAAGCGCCGACGGGGCGGGCGCGCCGGCGAGAGCGGCCAGGGCCCCCTCGGTCATCGCGTCGTTCTCGAGGGTCGCAGGGCCGAGGACCCAGGCGAACTGCTCGCGCCGGAAGGCGTCGGCGTCAACCCCGGCCAGGAGAAGCCGCCGCCAGGCGTCGAGGG
>JACAAY010000128.1 GCA_013377095.1 Desulfuromonadales bacterium | reverse complement strand
TCACTTCCCGTTTGAGCCAGGTGACATAGCCATCCTGGCGCATTCCACTGCCTGAAAGCCCACCAACGATGCGCAAGTTGATGTTCGGAAATTTCCTTTTCAATACGGCCATGGCCCGTATGGCGACATGCAACCCTTTAAAGGGGGCAGAATATGCGGATGAACAAATGATTTGATGCTGCCCGGTAAAATGCCATGACTCGGCCGTATAGAACGGAGTGCGAAGGGCAAGATCACAATGAAACGTCGTGCATTCTTGATTGATGGACCTTACATGCGCCTCTACCCATTTTGTCTGCACACCAATATTGGTATGCAGGGATATAATTTCTTTTTCAAAGTCTACCCACTTCTCAAATCGTTTTCGTCCTTGCCGGATCGAGGATGGTCGGATGATTTCCCTCAACCCGATACATGACAGTTGCTCCTTGATAGTAAGGCCGCCATCGAATACCCGTGCTATGGCATATTTCAAGCCTTGCATCTCCAGCAAAGCAACTTGATTAATAATTTTTCTGGCCGTCAGTAGCCCCCAATAACTTTCTGTTCCCCAGACATGCACCAAATCCGGCGAGAATTCCTTCACGGCATTGAGGATTTCGGAAAGTATCTTCTGAGGAGGCAAACCGTCTCGACCCGGCCCAGGTACAGATGGAACTATCCACTGGTGCACTGGCCCGCAATCCTTCCTGGTGGTATGAGAAACTGTACCCATGGCGATATTTCCAAGTTCAATTGCGCCTGAATCGACAAGCCCCCTGAACAGTGCATGCAGCCAGGTTCCCGATCCCCTGGCATCACTGTCGGTGATTGGAGTATTGCTCAGCCATAAAATTTTCATCATATTCGATAAAGCATCCTTTGAGTTTCTTGTTAGACTGATTCACCCGGTATCACGCAGAAATTACTTTAACGAGACCACTTCTGAAACTGTCTGGGAAACTATTGCCCGGCAACCATTCCGTCTCATAACATTCTGACCGCTGTTGCTCCATGATCTTTCCTGGACACCTGCCTAGATGCCATACAGTAAAGGTTTGCGCCAGATAGGCCCCCCACATGCTGAAAGAAGAACATGAACCGATTATTACTGTCGCTTGCGACAAGGCCAGGATATCCGTTATTGATTCTTTGTATTCCGACCGCCGAACGGCTGGTAATTCCAGCAAAGCCCGTAGTTCTTCGTCATTCCCATCGGAAAACAAGATCACGTCAAGATCAAATCCTGCTGTTTTCCGCACTTCATGCACTGCTGCTACATACCAGTCAATCGGCAGTCTGGAGGTCCAAGGTGCTGAAGCGCCATTTTCAACGCTCGCATAATCTCCCAATCTTACATGCACCCCGATAAAAGGCTTATCCATTTTAGCAGGCACAAATTCCGGTTTTGTCATGGCTGTCAGTGCCTGCCTGATTTCTTCGTGCCTGCCGATAAGTCTGTCAAAAGAGTCCATGCCGCTAAACAGCACGGTAATGCCTCTATTTCTAGGAGAAGATGTGTCATCAAAAAGTTCGAAAGCGCATTTCGTTGTCGTCGCCAGGAGATACAATCGCTGCAATCCGCCAATATCTCGGTTGGACTTGAATAAACGCTGATAGTTTCGCTTATCCTTCTCTCTCCTCAAATATGGGCCTATTCGGAACTTTGTCCAAAAGGGAGCGATCATTCTGGCATTGTTGTCTTTGCACCAGAGATGACATTTCGCCCAGGGAACAAGCATATTCCCTAATCCTGCTTTCATAAGAATCGGATAGCCGAACCTACTCGTTTTCACGGTTCCCTCTTACAACAGATAAGTTAGATTATGCGTAACAGCATAAAGTTATTATTTGTTTTTAGCTATAACGTATTCAAGATAATCTCCGCTTGCCGTATAATGCACGAGGCATCTTACAAAATTAGCGGTTTTTTCGTGAGACTGAATATATTGTGCAACTCGCGTGATGTATGTTCTGAAATTTGATTTACTGCCAGGCGATACACCCTTAAGTATATTCAAATGTTTCACATCTGTTTTTTGGACTTCCACATCTTGAACACGTCCCCAAGGGAACGGGGTGCCGGCAATCCTAAAGTTTTTGCCACCCTTGAAACCTATTTCACTGAACATTATGGACAAAGATTTTGGAGTCCAAAAGAGTAAGTGTTCATCAAGTAACAGATGATTCCATTTTTTTTGATAGAACTTCCGAGCCAGGCTATTACCGTAAGGGCATGTGAGAAGGACAATGCCATCGTTTGCGAGAATCCTATAAACTTCCATAAAAAATTCTCGCGGACTTACCAGGTGTTCGGCCACATTCAGCAATACAACTATGTTGAAAGAAGATGTGCTTATTTCGTCTAAATTCTTATTCTCCAGATAAGGTTTTTGGCAATGTGAAGGGAGATGAGGATCTATACCGTACGCATCGTAACCAAGATCGCGTGCTACTGATACGAAATTTCCAGAGCCGCAACCAACATCGAGGATGCGAATTGATTTATTAGAAGCTTTACTATTCAACATCTTCTTACAACGGTCGAGTTTTTGTTTTGCACTGTAATAATAGTGATTTTTTTTCCATTCGCCGCCGTCATTAAAGTGTGTGTACTCTGCACTATATATCTTGTCAAGACCACAGCTTGTGGGGAATTGTCCTTTGTATACCAGTCCACATATAGTGCATTTATTTACATGACAATTGTTATTCAGAATAGTTGTTTCAAATATATTGTCAGATTTCTCTACAATGGCTAAACAACCTGGGCATTGAAGTACCTGAAGCAAATCTTGCATAATAGTTATCCTGCTTTACTTGAATAAAATAAATCTCAAACTCTGCTGCACGGACCATCTACATAAGTCTGCACAGGCGCACCTTCCAGCAGCCCCTGACATATTGTCACCAGCCGCTCGGCCGCCACCCGCGGGTGCCACAGGGACTGCATCCGCTCCCAGGCCTGCCGCCGCAGCTTCATGCGCAACGGATAGTCGTTGCCAAGACGCTCCAGCAAGGCGGCCAGTTGACCAATGTTTCCATCCTGATAGAGAAAACCGTACTCACCATCAACAACCAGCTCCCGTGAGGAACCGGCCTCTGCGTTCGCCACCAGCACGCACCCTTCGGACATGGCTTCACCAGCCACCGCGCCCCACCCCTCCTGACAGTTGCTTGGCAGCACATAGACATCCGAATCACGCATCAGCCGGCGGATCTCTTCGAACGGCACCGATGGCAAAAAGCGCAGCCGGCCCTGATTGAGACGCAGTTTTCGTCCCAGGTTCAGCAGGCGGCTTCGTTCCGGCCCGTCTCCCACGATGACGCACTCCCCGAACCAGGGGGCGTTCTGGATGCGGGCCAGGGCGCGCAAGAGCACATTCACATTTTTCCAATCCAGCATGCGCCCGACCCAGAGGAGCTTCAGCGGCCGGTCGGCAAGCGGTCCGGGTGGCGCCGGGTTGACATCGACAAAGTAACCCCACTTCCAGATGCGATCGCCAAAGGCGCCGATAGTCCTCAGGTCTGCCGGGGCGTAACGGCCAATTGCCAAGGCATGCACATTGGGATGGTTGACCATCGCTCGAAAACGCTTGAACCCCATCGCATAGCGCGGATTGAGCATCCGCAAGTGATAGTATCCCTTTTTCAAGAGCCGTTCCGAGGACACCAGGGTCAGCTTGTTTGTGGCAGCCCGTGCTTGCAGGATCTCGGAGGGACAAGAGCCAAATACCATTACATCGGCTTCCAGGCATTGCTGCATTATTACCGTTTTCGCGTCGGCATTCAGTGGCGGGCCAATAACCCATGGATATTCAGCGTGGTCGCCCCACCCCATGTTGCGCCGCTCAATATCGACCTGGTCAAAGAGCGCCATCCGGAACCGGTCCGGTCCCAGAATCCGCGCCAGCTCCGTCGCCACAGGAACCTGGTGGTGGCTCCAGACATTGGTCCCATAAACCATTGAAAATGTTGGAGCCACCTACATCCTCCCATCCAGCTGTTCACGTATCTGAACACCTTTTTTCCTGGAATAAATTGTCAGGGCAAAAAGCGCTGATAAAGCCGTTGACGAGTGCCAGGTGGGGTTCATGATTCCACCAGCAATCAGCACTAGCCACCCAATACAAACCCCCTGCATTTCTGTAGTGCTCCTGGCATGGCGCAGAGTGTCCCGAAAAATTCTGTACATTACAATTCCCCAAAGGGCGAAACCGAACACCCCAAAGAGGCTGAGAGAGCTACCAAGCGAGCTGTGTCCGTGGTCTCTCTGCCCTTGAACATGGGGAATATAGCCGAGAAGCGGCGCCTCCAAAAAACCGCGCATATCTGCCAAAAACAACTTTCCCCGACTGGTCGCGTCACCCTTTTCCAGCCCCCTGGTTGAGACCCCTTTATAGACACGTTCGAGCTTCGATGTCAGAAATTCCGTCTGCGGGAATTGTTTGGCCAGGGAATAGAACAGGGGCAGCATGGAGATGAGGCCGATGACCACCAAGGTTCGCAACCAGCGGGAGAGTCCCCGCGCGGCCCTAGTCCAAATCAGGAGCGCGGCAATAATGCTCATGAATAGTAAAACCGCGGCCATGGCAAAGGTAGATGCAATTACCGCTGCCGCAGCCAGACATACCAGAGGCAATGCTATCCAACGCCTAAAACCGTTCAGGCGCTGCAAGGCAAAGGTGAAAAGTGGCGCAAGGCAGATCGCCAGTGATGTGTAGTTGGAATACTCGCCTACACCATAGGGCGCCCATTTGGCGGCGTTTTCAATGGCATGGATATTACCCATTGTGAGCCTTGCGACGCCAAGATTCGTTATCAAAAAGGGAAGCCCGAGCGCCAGACTCGTGCACCATCCGAACAATAACCAGAACCGGAGACGACAGACTGCCTTATCCCCCAACTCGGTATAGGCGCCGATCCAGAGGAGAAAAGTCAGGGCAATCAAGGGCCCCATAAAATATGTGTGCCACGACATGCTCGCGTCAATATCCTCTTGCACGAAGCGGAGTGCGGCCTGCATCAGAAACAGGATTCCGAACAGGAAAACCAGCCAGTATCGAGTAATAGAACGGAAGAATGAGCTTGGCGAAAGTATGGAGATGGCGACAAAGGAGATTGCCAGTGCGGGAAGCGTTGTTCTCAGTCCGCGGCCCAGTGATTCCACCTGGGGAGAAACCAAAGACAAAAGCGCAAGCGTAAGCGACAAAACGGCGACCGTATGCAGTATGGTCGGGGACTGATCGTGAGTGTGATCTACCATTTCGCGATCATCCGGAGATCAGAACAATAAAATGTGAAGCTTTTACGCAAAATCACTCCCTAACGTGAGGCTCTTGTTACGTTTCAACCTGATGTGCCTCACACCCAGTGAGGCGAGAGAAATAATGACAAATGCAAACCGTCCAATGATCGTCCCCCAGACCACCGACATTTCCTTGAGACCGAGGAAATGAAGGCCGTAGGCAACCAGAATAAACACGGCGAGCCCGACCACGGCCGCGGCGGTCTGGGCGCGGTAGTCCTCAAGCACCGTCACCATGTATACCGGCAAACTCATGGCGACATTGATCGTATCCAGCAGCAGTACGTTGAGTATGGGTATGGCGGGGGTGTATTTGGGAAAGGCAAATGAAATAACCGCAGGCAGAATCAACCATGCCAGACCGGAAAAGAAAACCGCCGTCAGAACATTTATGATGGTGGGCTTCAGCGACATCCTGAGACATTCCCCAAGATTTCCGCATTTGCCGAAATGCTGGGCCAGCCTGGGCATAAAAATCTGGTTAACCGCGGTGGAGAGCTGCCCGACGGCCATGACGATCATCATGCTGAAGGTGAACAGACCGACTCCAGCATCTCCGGCATAGCGGAGCATCAGCCATATTTCAAAAGTCAGCCAGAAATTGTAACGCACATATGTGCCGGCAAACAGGCGCATCCCCCTCTTTACCAGACCGTAAAATTCGCCCAAGGGAAGGCACCAGCCGACTTTCACCGGTCGTACCCGGTGCTGGTAAATCGAGGAGACCAATGAACCGGCAACCGACCGCAACACCATGGCCGCAAACGGCCAGACCGCAAACAGCGGCAACACAACGATCCCGGCGATGGAGGCCAGGAACCCGCTTTTGGCAACCTGTTCAAATTCCTGACCCGAGCGGAAGGTACACATCAGGTAGCCCCCGTAAATTGCGGTCCATACGGAGACAATCTGGATGAACCATGCCGAGGCCTCACGCCAGTCGCCCTCCAGCAACTGGCCGATACAGACAAGTATCAAGCCTCCGCACACAACCCCGGAAACCAGGAGGCTCCATGACTGTCCAATCGCCACCACCCGCCGCGCCTTTTCCTGTTCGCCCCTGCCGATCAGCACGGGATATTCGCGCTGTAAAATGATATACAGCCCCAGGGTCAGAAAGACGGCATAATTGGATACCACGGAATATTTGCGTATATAGCCCAGGTCGCCGGGTGAGATGAAGCGCGCCTGCACCAGCGAACCGATAATTCCCAGCGCCGTGGCGATCAGGTCGGCCGAAGCGATCATACCGATGGTTTTAACGGTTGACTTGCGTCCTGCCATGGCGTTCCGCAACCGGACCAGATGGCCGCCTGTCGAGAGAGGTCTGAAGATCATGTTTTTTATCAATGGGCGTTACCCGCGTGTCTCAAAACCCGGAAAAAACAAAAAACTTTTTTTACTTTCAGGGCCCTGACCCAAAAAACAGCGCTGCCTAACAGAGCGTCCCGCACCCGTTCCTTGGCGCGCAGCGGCGCATACCAGCGCCAGTAGAACCACCGAAACGAGTGCCCGCGGGCCACATCGCGCAAAAATTCGTTACGCCGGGACGGCAGTGACCATTCGCCGCCGGTCGTGCGCGGGTTCATCCTCGATATATCGGCCAGGTCCGCCGGCATCAGGGTGATTGCATCCGAGGCGATCAGTTTTCCGATCAGCTCTCCACCAGCCGGAGTGTTCACAAGGACGGCGGAGACCCCCGACGGGTGCTCCGATTCCTTCGGCACCCCCCAATAATCCCCCAGGGTTATGTCCGCCACACGCGGCGCCGCGGCAAACCGGCAGGCAAAACAGGATTTCATCAAACTGAGATGATTCCCGTATCCCAGACGAAAGAAGGGGTCATCGCTTGCCCGCCGCCTATAGGTGGCGCCCGAAGGGGAACGGGCGACTATGGTTTGCAGACAGAGCGATTTATCCCGAAAGGTAAAATCGGAGACGGTTTCGCCACGAAACAGCCACCCTTTATAGGCCGAAAAGAGGGCCAGGGAGGGGACGCCATGGCAGATCATATCGATCAGGGTAACCTGATCGCGTGCCTGAGCGTCAAGCAGCCGATCCAGCGCAGCGACCTGACAGGGTGTCCCGCTGAACAATACCCGCGCGCCGCCTCGCGCCAGGGCGGCTGCACGGGCCAGCGACAGCCCGATTGAACTCGGCACGTATTTTGATCCGCGTAATCTGGCAAGCTCCGCAACGGAAGTTACCGCCATGTGCTCCGGCTCCAGATTGTCATTCCACCCGCAGCCGAAAACAGTTCCGCCATCCTCAAGCACCAGCTTGGAAAGCTCGCTGAACACGCCACCCGATGAGCTGAGCGCATGGGTTTCCCGGTCGTTGGACCAGGCCGCATAGCAGTCGGTTCTTGTCGTGTGCGGTGGTGGCGCCGAATGGGCGCGCATTGCAAGCACCGGGCACTTTTTCACACACGCGCCGCACTCGCAGCAGAGTTCCGCACTGAAAACCGGCCGATAAAAACCCTCGGCGGATAAAACCGTTTCAAGTGCATGGCGCTGACAGGCATTGCTGCAACCGGCGCATCCGGTGCAGTCGTCGTCTTTGACCAGCTCTCTAACACAATCCGTAATCAAGAAAATAATCCATTGCAGCATTGCTGCGCACTAAAACAAAAAAAAAGAGTAGCAAGGCCATCTGTTTGACAACATTTCCCGCGGAATAGGCCTTTTCCGCCATTTCCCTTGCCTTTGATTTCAGCATGCCACGGTACGATTCTTCGCCATCCAGCAACCGTTCCGTTGCGGCAAGCAGGCGTTTTGCGCTCACCTGACGCCCGTCAATACAAAAGTCATCGCAACCGTACATATCCTGGGTCAGCCCCCTGGCTTTCATGCTGTAGGCAAGTGTGACCGTCGGAACGCCGGAAGAAAATGACGCGATGGTTGAATGGGTTCTGGCGCCGATGAAGAGCCTGGAGCGGGCAATGATCCATTTATACTCGGGTGCGGTGAGCGTGTCCGGGACGACCAATGGCCGCTGATACCCCATTGTCTCCAGATGATCGGCAATGCTGCTTAAAAACACATGATCGCAATGCGCTCCGCCGGTTACATGGGGAATAAAAACCAGATTATCTCCGTAACGATCCATCAAACACGCCGTGATATCGGCATAGTGCCGTATGATGGAGCTTATGTCCTTCGAATTACCGTTGCTGGTGAAGGAACAATTCTTTCCGGCGTGACAATACTCCTGGTCGCGCTCGGTAATCCAACGACCGACCGTGGTACTGAAGTTGATACCGATGAAATTACTCCGCTCTAGCACAAACTTGGCGGGGTCGGGGCGCTCTTCCCTCATCACAAAGGCCGGGTCGGCGATCAGGTGCACATTCCCGGCCACACCTATTGAAGAGAGATACGAAACCGTGGCCGTTTCACGGGCAAAAATGGCGTCAATCCGTGACAGATGACTCTTCATCTTTCGTTCATAGCGCGCATCGGATGAAAATGGGCCGACGGAAACACCAAAGTAGGCAATTGGTTTTTTCAGGCTGAGCACCATGCGGTCAAACTGCACATAGACTTCGGGATAACCGTAGTCAAGCGAATAATTGTCCCCGCCGATACAGAGGATGACATCCACCTGTGACAGGACCTGTTGTAAGTGATTAAATCCCCCTGTAAATGACGTGCCAAAGAAACGATTGAGTTGGTATGCGCCCCATGCTTTTGAGTATTTACGGAATCCCGGAAAAAACGGAACGCTCTGGATATCCGGCTCACCGGATTTACCATTGGTTATTCCCTGTGATGCGTCAATGATACGGAGTGATGAACCAAAAGCTTGTCTCAGTATTTCAATCGTACCGCGCGAGATAGCTTCGCATCCCCGATTTTGGAATGTCCCGTTACCTGCGAGCAATAGGGTTTTTGTCATCTCATCACTCAATCCCGTTTAATTTATCTGACATTCACACACGATCAGTGTCCCATCTGCTAAAGTCCCCGCCATCCATAATCCCCAGCAGTTCCGCCGTTTTCACCCTCACCAGTTCCTCATCCCCCCGCGATTCCACATTCAGCCTGAGCACCGGTTCGGTGTTGGAACTGCGCAGGTTGAACCGCCAGCGTTTGAACTCCAAACTGAGACCGTCGGTGTGATCAATGGTAAGGGCGCGTTCAAGATACATCTCCCTGATCCGGGCGATGACAATGTCCGCATCGGGAACCCCGCGGTTGATCTCGCCGCTGGCCGGAAACAGCCCGATCCTTTCCCCAACCAGGGCTGACAACGGCTTTCCGCTCATGCCCATCAGTTCCAGGACCAGCAGCCAGGGAATCATGCCGCTGTCGCAATAGGCGAAATCTTTGAAGTAGTGGTGGGCGCTCATCTCGCCGCCGTACAACGCGTCCTCCTGCCGCATCCGCTCCTTGATAAAGGCATGACCGGTCTTGCTCATGATCGGTCGCCCGCCGGCGGACTTGACGATATCCCTGGTATTCCAGGTCAGGCGCGGGTCGTGGATGATGCGTGCTCCGGGATTTTTCTTCAGCAGGGTGTCGGCCAGCAATCCGACGATGTAGTACCCCTCGATGAAATCCCCCTGCTCGTCGAACAGGAAGCAGCGGTCAAAGTCGCCATCCCAGGCGATCCCCAGGCCGGCGCCATGCTCCAGAACCGCATTCCTGGTGGTGGCCCTGTTTTCCGGCAACAGCGGATTGGGAATGCCGTTGGGGAAGGTACCGTCCGGTTGATGATTGATCTTGATAAAATTGACCGGAAGATGCTGCTCCAGCAGATCGATGATCCGGCCGGCGCAGCCGTTGCCGGCATTGACCACCACCTTCAGGGGGTGCATCAGGTCCGGATTCACATACCCCAGCAGATGCGAAACATACTCCCCGTCAATGTCCAGGGGGAAGAGCGCGCCGGTTGTCGTTGCCGTGGTGAAAGAGTTTTTCTCCACCAGATCCGCTATCCGTTTCAGCCCACTGTCGCCGCTGATCGGCCGCGCTCCGGAGCGTACCAGCTTCATGCCGTTATAGTCAATGGGGTTGTGGCTGGCGGTCACCATAATCCCGCCATCCATGTCCTGGGAGAAGGTGGCGTGATAGATCTGCTCGGTGCCGCAGATACCCAGGTCAAAGACATCCGCACCACCGTCCGTAAGTCCCCTGGCCAAGGCAGTTGCAAGGGACGGGCTGGAGAGCCGGTTGTCACGGCCGATGACGACCCGTGAAACCTTTTCCAGCTCCACAAAGGCTCTGCCGATGCCATAGCTAATATCTTCGTTCAGTTCGTCCGGCACCCTGCCGCGGATATCATAGGCCTTGAAACATGCGCGAGAATTCATTCAGCTCCCTTTTTCATATGACGGTCACTGGTGTCTTAGTTATCGTTGTAACGTGACTGATACCACGCGAAGGTGGATTGCACCCCCTCCCGCAATCCGATGCGGTGTTTCCACCCCAGTGAGCGGATCTTCTCCACATCACAGAGTTTGCGCGGCGTGCCGTCCGGCTTGTCCGTGTCGAACAGCAGCTCCCCCCTGTGCCCCACCACCTCCTGCACCAGCAGCGCCAGTTCCCTGATGCTGACCTCCTCACCGCTGCCGACATTTATCAGGGCCGGTGACAGGTGGTGGGCAAGAAGCGAGGAATACACCTCTTCAGGCTGGTTCATCAGATACAGGCATGCATCGGACAGATCATCGACGTGGAGGAATTCCCGCATCGGCGCGCCGGTCCCCCAGATGGTGACTGGCGGCTGATCGATTGAAGCTTGTGATTCATTGTTCCTGTTCCCCGTTCCCCCGTCCCTGGTACCCATTGTTGCCTCATGAAATTTGCGCATAAGCGCCGGAAGAACATGTGATTTTTCCAGGTCGAAGTTGTCACCAGGCCCGTACAGGTTGGTCGGCATGACCGACAGGAAGCGTGTTCCATACTGCCTGTTGTAAGATCTGCACATGATGATTCCGGCAATTTTCGCAACCGCGTAGGCGTCGTTAGTCGGCTCAAGGAGGCCGCCCAGTAAGTACTCTTCCCGCATTGGCTGAGGGGCCAGCCGGGGATATATACAGCTGCTCCCCAGGAAGAGCAGCCTCTTAGCGACGGAAAGATACGCCTGATGAATAACATTCCCCTGGATCATCAGGTTGTCGTAGATGAACTCGGCCGGGTAGCTGTCGTTGGCCACAATCCCGCCCACTTTAGCCGCGGCAAGAAAGACGTATTCCGGCCGTTCCTGCTCGAAAAACGCAGCCACCTCGGCCTGCTTTCTCAGATCGAGCTCAGCGCTGGTTCGCAGCAGAAGATTGGTATACCCCTCGTTCTTCAACCTGCGGACAATTGCTGAACCGACCAGACCGCGATGACCGGCAACGTAAATTTTCGAGTTTTTATGCAATGTTTCTCACCCGCTCGATTCTCTCGCTAGAGCGCACAGAGGAAAGCTTTACTTTTATTTAAACCATGGCATTCCGGATTTTTATCAGTTCTCTGTGCCTCTGTGGGAGACCTGTTTGACTGGTTTCGCACCCGCTCGATTCTCTCGCTAGAGCACACGGAGGAAAGCTTTACTTTTATTTAAACCATGGCATTCCGGATTTTTATCAGTTCTC
>JACAAY010000127.1 GCA_013377095.1 Desulfuromonadales bacterium | reverse complement strand
CATTAAAGTTCAACTCGTTACATCGGTACAATCAAAATTTACCGGACAGTAGTGATACCATTCCATTAAGAAATAGTTTTTTCCCGCCTTCAGCATTTGGTTGCCTTTACCGTCTCCTCTTAAAAAAAACCCCCGATCTGTACCCTATGTGTAAGCTCCAATAAAAAACAATCAACACACCAAGGACTGATCAGCCACGCTCAAAACGGAAAACCCCTGCTGATCTTCATCAACCGTATCAGCTGCTATTTCAGCGGCGCAACCAAGGGGAATGGTGAAAACAGTCAAATCGCCGGGAAGGTGAAAAGTAGAATTTGCAAGGGTTGGAAGCGTTTCGCGCAACTATTTGTAGGGCCGTAAAGGACGGTAAGAACTCAATATATCGATTGACCTGAGAACGGGAGATAAGGAGCCATGACTGCTACAAGCATTGCAATCCTTATGGGAGCAACTCTGTTGATAGTACTGATTTTGTGGCTCGTCTGCGAACACGGAAGTTTTTTGCTTCCTTCCACGCGAGCTGGCATGAGGGCCGGAGGAGTGCGCAATTTTCTGAACTTGAAGGGACTGCACCTGTATGTCTACGGTCGCTGGCCGAAACAGTATCTGAATGTGCTCATCAATCACATATATCCACGACTTGGAAAACAGGGCCAAAAGTGGATCAGGGATCGCTATCACGGGAAAGTCCTCACCCATGATCTTGCCAGGAAGATCATTACCCTCAATATAGATATTCCCAGGGTAGATCTGGAACAAATCATTCCCTATCCCATGGCGCGTGATCTGGTACTCAAGGGGCCACCGGATGTGGTTGCTTTCGAATGCCCATGCCGTCATCTACGTGCCAATCCGTGCAAACCGACCCAGGTATGCATGGCGATAGGACAGCCGTTCGCGGACTTCATGCTGGAACATCACCCCGGAAAAAGCCGCAGACTTACCCAGGATGAGGCTCTGGATCTTCTGAAGGGGGAGCATGAGCGCGGCCATGTGCATGCAGCCTGGTTCAAGGACGCCTGCCTTGATCGCTTCTACTCCATCTGCAACTGCTGCAAATGCTGCTGCGGGGGGATTGAGGTCATGATGAAATATAGCAGTCCCGTGGTCGCCTCCTCCGGGTTTGTGGCGGTGGTGGATGCAGCACAATGCACAGGTTGTGGCGCTTGTACCCGTTCGTGTCCCTTCAATGCCTCCGTGTCAGATGGTGTAGCCATGGTTGATTGGGAAAAATGCCTGGGTTGCGGGGTGTGCGAGGCGCAGTGCCCGAACGGGGCGAGGATGCTCGTGCGGGATGAGAGGAAAGGGGTGCCGCTGGACGTGCGGTTTCTGGTTCAGGGAAGTGAAACGTAACAATTGGGTACAGTTGCATGAAAGCGGCGGGCAAGATATCCGCTGCAGGAAACGGGTGGCTGTTTGCCGTAACCCACGAACGAGGGAGATCTGTTTAACTGAAATAAATATGCTGGTCTCCTATCTGGCCTAGTTCGGACCCGATCTTCGCCTATGGTAATTGTATGATTTGAAGAAAGACAAAGCCAATGAGGCAAAGCATCATAAATCTTGTCTTCCATTGGATTTTTGGTCGAAAACCATAGTGACAGACTTAAGGCGGGATGTTCTGTTTTCAACAACCAGGCAGCTGTTAAGGCCATTTACACTGATTTTTTCCTGAAAAGAACTCAATTCGTATCCTATTTGTAATTTCCAATAAGCAACAATAAACACATCATGAAGATAACTATGCGGCAAACGGCCGCCGCAGGAGGTGCCGCAATGGACAGACCCTGGTATGCTTTTTATGACAAGGATGTACCCAGAACGATCGCCTATCCGAACGTAACGCTCAAGGAGTTGTTTAACAAAAACGCCGAAAACAACCCCGGCAAACCGTATCTTGTCTTCAAAGACATCACCCTTCCCTACCGGCTCTGCAACTCCATGGCCCGCAGGCTGGCCAACGGTCTCCTCAAACGGGGAGTGATCAAGGGAGACCGGGTGGCTTTGCTGATGCCCAACATTCCCCAGTATCCCCTTTCCCTGATGGCCTGTTACAAGATTGGAGCCATCGCCGTACCGGCCAACCCCCTGTTCACCGTTCCCGAGCTGGCCTTCCAGCTCAGTGACAGCGGAGCCGAAACCGTGGTGGTCATGGCTCCCTTTGCCGACAAGGTGATTCAGACCGTGAAAACAGGCGGCGCATCAGTAAAGAGGATCATAGTCGTTCAGACGCCGGGAGGGAATATTGATCTGGAGGAAGCAGATTATATCGTTGACTACGATACCCTGTTGGGCCAGAGCGAAGAGCATGAGCCGGACATTGCTGTCCATCCGGAGGACGTCGCCATCCTGCAGTATACGGGAGGGACCACCGGATTTCCCAAGGGGTGCATGCTGACCCATGCCAATCTGGTGGCCATGCTTGAACAGACCGGGGCGTGGTGTCGCCCCGGATGTCCGCTTGATCTGGTACGGACCCTGGCAGCGGTCCCCCTCTATCATGTTTTTGGCATGAACTGCAACATTAACATGGCGCTCTACTCCGCTGGGACCATAATCTTAGTGGCTCAACCGACACCGGACAACATTCTGGAGGCCATCAACCGGCACGAACCGACTGTCTGGGCAGCGGTCCCGGCCATGATCCTGGGTATGATCAACCATCCGGATATCGTTTCATCCAAACTCAAGGGGATAAAGCTGGTTATCTGCGGAGGGGCACCATTGCATGTGGAAGTCATGAAGAAGTTCGAGGAGCTTTCAGGGGCGCTTATCTGGGAAGGATATGGCCTCTCTGAAACATCGAACGTTATTACAGGCAATTCTCCCATACTTCGCAAACCGGGGAGCGGGGGCGTCCCTTTTCCTGACGTTGATATCCGCATTGTGGATCTGGAAAACGGCACCAAAGCGATGCCGACCGGCGAGCCGGGGGAGATAATCGCCAAGGGGCCGCAGATCATGAGCGGCTATTGGAATAACCAGGAAGAGACAGCAAACGCTCTTAAGGACGGCTGGCTGTTCACCGGAGATATCGGCTACATGGACAGGGACGGCTACCTCTTTATCCTGGACAGAAAGAAGGACATGATCATCTGCAGCGGCTTCAACGTGTATCCCAGGGAGATCGACGAAATCCTCTACACCAACCCCAAGATACTCGAGGCGTGCGCCATCGGTATTCCGGACGAAAAGCGGGGGGAGACGGTGAAGACGTATGTGGTGCTTAAAGCGGGCATGAGCATGACCAGCCAGGAGGTGATCGATTTTTGCCATGAACGTCTGGTCCCCTACAAGGTGCCGAAAATCGTGGAGTTCATCGACCAGCTTCCGAGAACCCGGTTCGGTAAGCCGGATCGGAAAACACTCAGGGCCATGGATGAGGCAAAGCGAAGGCAGATGTAAACTGCGGTTCGGTGTACGGTAAATAAAAAGAAAAGGGGGGGTGGCGATGCGACTCAGGCTGAGACTGCTTCTCTTGCTGATTACCTCGTTATTCCATAAACCGGTGAAGGAACTTGATCAATCGGTGATATCGCTGAGGGTGTTGCCCAACGATATCGACATCTTCAAAATCACCACTGACCGCTATGTTGCGCTGATGGAACTGGGCAGGATGGATTTTGCGTTCCGAATCGGCCTGTTACGGACAATGATCAGGAAGAACTGGGTGCCCCTCACCACTCTTTGCACCATCCGCTTTCGCCATCCACTCAAGGTTTTTCAAAAATATCAACTCCGCACCAGAGTGGCTTTTTGGGATGAGCATACCTTTTACTTTCAACATGATTTCGAGCTCAGAGGAAGAGTTGTTGCGACCGGATATGTGTGTTCAACCCTGTTGAGCCCGGCAGGCCCCGTCAGGCCAGAGGATGTTCTTGGGGAGACAGGAGTATCCATGATGAGTCCCGAGAAGCCGGAAATCGTTGCACGACTGATGGGACTGGACGCCATAATCCATCAGGGGCAACACGAAAAAGATCCGATTCAGTCGCCCACTTAGTTTATTCAAGGTAGTTGGATACCCGTCTGGCTATTGGCTGGAGTATGAACAAGAGCTGCGTTTTTTTCTCCTCAACCAACTCATGATGATGGCACTCTGCAAACAGCGTTTCATAATCATGAGTTCCCCCGCTTTCCCTCTCCCCCAAACGTCTAAAATTGCATTGACGCCGGTTCGTTGCGGGTGCTATACAATCTGCGCGCACGCGCCGGTTTACGGTGTGGCCAGGACAGATCCACTGCAACGCCGGAGGGGAAAACAACCTATGACAAATGCCAACCGCATCGGCGGTAAGATCACTACCATCCGCGAATCCCTGGGGCTTTCCCAGGAACAGCTGGCAGAGCGTTGCGAATGCAGCGCCGCCATCATTGCCGGCCTCGAACAGGGAGAGCTGGCACCGTCGCTGACTCCGCTGATAAAAATAACACGCGCCTTGGGCGTGCGGCTCGGTACGCTGCTGGATGACGATACCCAGCTTGGCCCGGTCATCACCCGCTGCGGAGAGAGTAACGGGATTTCACGGGTCAAGTCGCTTGAAATCGCCAGTGACGCCGGTGCGCTGGACTTTTTCTCCCTGGCCATGAACAAGACCTCGCGCCACATGGAGCCGTTTGTCATCAACGTCAAGCCGGCCTGCAAGGCCGGGACGCCACTCTCCAGCCACGAAGGAGAGGAGTTTATCTACACGTTGTCAGGCACGATCGAAATCGAGTACGGCAAAGAACTGCACGTGCTTGAACCGGGTGACAGCATCTACTACGACTCCATCGTTCCGCATCAGGTCCGCGCCCGGGGCGACCAGGACGCACGGATCCTGGCCGTCGTCTATGCGCCGTTCTAGGAGGTGTCCGTGACAACGAAGATAAGCGGACCATTCAGTGACCTGACCATCGGGCAGTACTTCGACACGGTGGTTGCCGAGCAGCCGGACCACGAGTTTATCGTCTATCCCGACCGTGGCCTGCGCTGGACCTGGGGCCAGTTCAACCAGCGCGTTGATGCCCTGGCCAAGGGGTTGCTGGCCATCGGCCTGGAGAAGGGCGACCACCTGGGCATGTGGGCGCGCAATGTGCCGGACTGGCTGACCTTCATGTTCGCCACCGCCAAAATCGGGGTGGTCTTTGTCACGGTCAACCCGGTCTACAAGAGCCACGAGCTGGCCTATGTCCTGACCCAGTCGGACATGAAGGCGCTCTGCATCATCGACAGCTTCCGGGATGTGAACTATGTCAACATCGTGCGCGAGCTGGTTCCCGAAGCGGCAAAGCAGCAGCGGGGCCACCTGGACACCGCACAATTTCCGTTCCTGAAAAAACTGATCTATATGGGGCAGGAGAAGCACCGCGGTTTCTATACGGTTCCCGAACTGCTGCTGTTGGGCGAACATTACAGCGACCAGGACTATGCGGCGGCACGCGAAGGGCAGTCGGCCGACGACGTGATCAACATGCAGTACACCTCGGGCACCACCGGCTTTCCCAAGGGGGTCATGCTCTCCAGTCGCAACATCCTCAACAATGGCTACTACATCGGCGAGCGCCAGAAGTTCACCAAGATGGACCGTCTCTGTCTGCCGGTGCCGCTGTTCCACTGCTTCGGCTGCGTGCTGGGCGTGATGGCCGTGCTGACCCATGGCAGCACCCTGGTGATGCTGGAGATCTTCGACCCGCTGATGGCGTTGGCTGCCGTGCAGAAGGAAAAGTGCACCGCCATTTACGGTGTGCCGACCATGTTTATCGCCGAACTGACCCACCCCATGTTCTCCATGTTCGATACCAGTTCGCTGCGCACCGGCATCATGGCCGGTTCGCCCTGCCCCATCGAAACCATGCGCCAGGTGATCAGCGAGATGCACTGCTCAGAGATCACCATCGCCTACGGTCTGACCGAGGCCAGCCCGGTGTTTATCCAGACCTCCACCGATGAAACCATCGAGCGGCGCTGCGAGACCATCGGCACGGCCATGCCCGAGATCGAGGTACGGGTGGTCAACACGGAAACCGGTGAGGACTGTCCGCCGGGTGTGCCGGGCGAGTTCATCTGCCGCGGTTATAATGTCATGAAGGGGTACTACAAGATGCCCGAACAGACCGCCGCCGCCATCGACGCCGACGGCTGGCTGCACTCCGGTGACCTGGGAACCATCGACGAGCATGGCTACTACCGGGTGACCGGACGCATCAAGGACATGATCATCCGTGGGGGCGAGAATATCTACCCCCGCGAGATCGAGGAGTTTCTCTATACCATGCCGGGTGTCAAGGATGTCCAGGTGGTGGGCGTGCCTGACGCCAAGTACGGCGAGGTGGTGGGCGCCTTTGTCATGCGCGCCAAGGAGAGCGACATCAGCGAGGAGGACGTGCGCGAGTTCGCCCAGGCGCGCATCGCCCGCTACAAATGTCCCAAGTACGTCTGGTTCGTTGACGAGTATCCGCTGACGGCATCCGGCAAGATCCAGAAGTACAAGTTGCGCGAGATGGCCGCCGAGGCGCTGGGCGTAACCGACGTCAAGGTTTTTGCCAGCGAAGCGGACGAGGGTGACGGAAAAGACGCTTGAGCGCTCAGTTCGACTCGCTCAAGCGCAGCAAACGTCCACTGGATTTGCCATATCGCCATTGACCCTCACTTGTTTTTGGTGGTATACAAATCAGTAACACACGCAATTTCCCATCCTCTTACAGTTTGTCTCACCTGTGAAAAAAGGGAGTGATATGCACGAGATCCGTTGGCACGGGCGGGGCGGCCAGGGCGCCGTCACCAGCTCGAAGATTCTTGCCTCCGCAGCCTACCGCAGCGGGTATGCGGGTGTAACCGCTGCCCCCACCTTTGGCGCGGAACGCCGGGGTGCGCCGGTCACCGCATCCACGCGTTTTGATGATGCGCCGATCCGCGTTTACTCGCAGGTTGTCGAACCCAATGTGGTTGTCGTGCTGGACGAATCGCTGCTCAAGGTTGCCAATGCAACCGCCGGTCTGCGACCGGGAGGCGTCATCATCGTCAACTCCCGGCACACTGCTGCCGAACTCGGCCTCGGCGAGAATATTCGTGTCGTGACCTCGGACGTGACCGGAGCTTCCGTGGCGGTTGGCCTGATCGTGGGAGGTGAGCCGATGGTCAACACCGCCATCCTGGGCGCCATTGCCAAGGCGACCGGACTGATCACCATGGAAAGTATTCAGGACGCCATTGCAGACCTGTTCCCGCCCGGTCCGGCGGCCAAGAACATCGCTGCTGCCAAAATCGCCTTCGACAGCACGGAAGCAGGGGGGCTGGCATGACCAGACACATTGAAATAGCACAGTCAACCCCCTCTGTCGGCGAGGGTGGCCGTACCGGTGACTGGCGCAGCAGCCGTCCTGTTTTCGAACCATCGGCCTGTCTGGCTGTCAAACAGGGCAAGCTGGCTTGCCAGATCTGCTGGGCCTACTGCCCGGACGTCTGCATCGCCCAGGGCATACCACCCACCGTTGACCTGGAATATTGCAAGGGGTGCGGCATCTGCGCCCAGGTCTGCCCTGCCGGCGCCATCAGCATGCAGCCCGAGTCGGCCTGCGATGAAGCCGCAACGAACGTCCCCCCGACTAATAAATAGCGCCGTACCAACCAGCTTCACGAACAGTTCCAGGAGAGGAGTCCATGTCGAACACCGTTGTCATCACCGGAAATGAAGCCGCTGCCATAGCCGCGAAACTTGCGCGTGTACAGGTGGTCGCCGCCTACCCGATCACACCGCAATCGGCGGTGGTTGAAAACCTCTCCAAATGGGTCGAGTCCGGCGAGTTGCCAGCCGAGTTTGTCACGGTTGAGTCCGAACATTCGGCGCTGACGGTCTGTCTGGCCGCTTCCACGGTCGGCGCCCGCACCTTCACCGCCACCAGTTCCAACGGTCTGGCCTACATGACCGAGCAGGTCTGGTGGACGGCCGGCGCACGGCTGCCGGTGGTGATGGGCTGCGTGAACCGCTCCATGGCAGCGCCCTGGAACGTGCTCAACGACCAGCAGGACTCCATGTCCGTGCGCGATGCGGGCTGGATTCAGCTGTACTGCCGCGATAACCAGGAGATCCTGGATACCTTTCTGCAGGCCTTCCGCATCGGCGAGCAGCTCAATCTGCCGGTGATGGTCTGTTACGACGGCTTCCTGCTCTCCCACACGGTCATGCCGGTGACCATTCCCCCGGCCGAACAGGTGGACCGGTTCCTGCCGCCCCGCCCCGCCGGTTTGCAGGTGGTTGACGTCAATGATCCCCGCAACATCGGACCGGTCACACTGGCCGACCCGCGTCTGGACGCCAGCGGCGTACTGCACGGCGGTTACATGGAGATCAGGCACGCGCACCAGCAGGCGCTGTGTGAAGCGTTGGACACCATTCCCAAGGTTGACGACGAATTCGAGGCGGTCTTTGGGCGCACCTGGGGCGGCCTAACCTGGGAGTACCGGCTGGAGGACGCCGAGGTGGTGCTGATCGCCGCCGGATCCCTGGGTATGGAACTGACCCTGGCCGTTGACGAGCTGCGCAGCGAGGGTGTCCGCGCCGGTGTGCTCGGCATCAGGACCTACCGTCCCTTCCCGGCGGAGCATCTCTGCGGAAAGCTCCTTGGCCGCTCGCTGGCGATTGTGTTTGACAAGGCCCTGAGCTATGGCTACGAAGGTCCGATCTGCACCGACCTGCGCGCGCTCATGACTGGCCGGGACAACGCGCCCCAGGTTTTCGGAACCGTGACCGGGCTGGGTGGGCGCGACGTAACCGCGGCCCAGCTGGCCGAAGAGGCCCGCGTCGCCATCGCCGATGCCGGGGCCGGTGTCCGGCAGCGCCCGACCACCTGGATCAACCTGCGGCAGACCGATCAAACGTGTGCGCAGCTCCAGGAGTCGTCCGAATCCATCACGTGCAGTGACAGGGAGTAGTCCGTATGGCCACCAAGATTCTCGATCTACCCACCACCGAACACATGCTTCCCGGCAACCGGGCCTGCGCCGGCTGCGCCATCGGCATCGGGCTGCGTTCGATCACCAAGGCGCTTGACGGCAAGCTGGTGCTGGTCAATCCGGCCAGCTGCCTGACCGTGCTGGGCGGCATGTACCCGGTTTCTTCCATGCGTATCCCCTGGATCAACGTTTCGTTCCCCAGTACCGCTGCGGCGGCCTCCGGCGTTTCCGCCGGCCTGCGCGCCATGGGACGCAGCGATGAAATGACGGTGCTGGCCATGGCCGGCGACGGCGGAACCAGCGACATCGGCATCCAAGCCCTTTCCGGCGCGGCCGAGCGCAACGATGACTTCATTTACGTTTGCTACGACAACGAAGCCTACATGAACACCGGTACGCAGCGCTCCGGTCTCACCCCCCACGGCGCCCGCACCACCACCACCAACCGCGGCAAGCGGGAAAACCCCAAAGATCTGCCACGGATCATGGAAGCCCACAATATCCCCTATGTGGCATCCACCTCGGCGGTCTATCCGACCGATGTGTACGACAAGATGGTCAAGGCACGCGGCATCAAGGGGTTGCGTTACCTGCACATGAACGTACCCTGCCCGAGCGGCTGGGGCTTCGATCCCAGGGACAGCGTCAAGCTCGGCAAGCTGGCCGTTGAAACCGGGCTGGTCGTGCTCTACGAGATCGAGGAGGGAGTCTTCCGCCTGACTGAACGGAGCGCCAGCCTAGCCAAGTCAGGCAAACCGCTGGTCAAGGTGGAGGAATTCCTGACCACCCAGGCGCGCTTCAAGTCCATGACTCCCGAGGCCGTTGCCACGGTGCAGGCCTGGGTCGACAAGCGTTGGGCCGGTTACGTGGCTCGACATGGCGCCAGCTGAGATGCACGATTTATGACATCGAAACAGCGGGACTGGTCCCGCCACAAAAAACGCCGCGAACCATACGTCAGAGTGGGTTCGCGGCGTTTTTATATGGAATATTTCAGGCTTGTGAACGGGAATCCGGCGACGGGCAGACGTTTTTTTTGAGATAGAAATTTAATAAAACAGTTTTATGTTTGATGCGCGGACAAAACATGCTATATTCCCGCACCTTTCTGCCATGCAAGCTTGTTTTTCACCGCTCGTCCGCCTTTTCCGCCGCTTCCTCCTCAAGATGGACATAGGTCGAACAGACGACTACCTTTGGGCAGACTGAACCCCGTTGTCGCAACAGATCGGGGAACAGCCAGTGTAACGCCGCCCCGATCCGCTCTGCGGATTTATTTTCCCGTAGTGCACCGAGTAGAGGAGGAAACGTGACTGATAAAATCGAAGTTCGCTGGCATGGGCGGGGTGGACAGGGAACTGTTACCGCCTGCAAGCTTTTTGCCGATGCATGTCTCAATGCCGGACATTATGTACAGGCTTTCCCGGAATACGGACCGGAACGGGCTGGCGCTCCCATCAGGGCCTATAACCGGGTCAGCGAAAAGGAGCTCAGGGGGCATTATCCGGTGATCCGGCCCAACATTGTCGTTGTTGTGGATGCGACCCTGCTGGACAGCATCGATGTCACCGAAGGCGCTCCTGATGATGCTGCGTTTATTGTCAACTGCTGCACCGACAGCCGGGATATCAGATCAAGAATCTTGGCCAGACAAAGCCAGAGAATCATCACGGTCGACGCCACCAGGATTTCCATCGACGCCATCGGACGCCCCATGCCCAATGCTCCCTTGATCGGGTGTATCTCCAGGGTTTCCGGCATGCTCAGCCTTCAGACTATTCTGGATGACATGCAGACCAGTTTCGGTAAAAAGTTCAGCCAAAAGATCATCGACGGCAATCTGGAAGCGACTCGCAGGGGTTTTGAGGAGGCACTGGAACAATGAAGAGCTGGCAAGAACTTCCTCCCGGGGCAATCATAAGCGAGCCCGGCAGTTCGAGAAACTTCAAGACCGGTTCATGGCGTTCCTATAAACCGGTCTGGATAGAGGAAAACTGCATCCACTGCATGCTCTGCTGGATCTACTGCCCCGACATGTCCGTCATAACCTGTGACGGTAAACGTGGCGAATTTGACTATGACTTCTGCAAGGGGTGCGGCATCTGTGCCCTGGAATGCCCCGGCAAAAAGGGGCTCAAAGCGATCATCATGGAAGAGGGGGGCAACCAATGACAAAGATGGTTGCCGCAACGGGCAATGAAGCGGTGGCTAACGCCATGCGCCTGGCAAACCCGGACGTCTGTTCGGCCTACCCCATAACACCGGCCACGGAGATCATGCACAACTTCGCCAGCTATGCCGCCAATGGAGAAGTCTCCACGGAAATGCTGCTGGCCGAGAGCGAGCACAGCGCCATGAGCGCCTGCATTGGCGCGGCCGCAGCCGGCGGGCGGGTCGCCACGGCCACCTCTTCCCAGGGGCTGGCCCTGATGTGGGAGACACTCCTGATCGCCTCCGGCATGCGTCTGCCGATCGTCATGGCGGTTTGCAACCGGGCGCTGTCCGTTCCGATCAACATCGGGTGCGACCACTCCGACAGCATGGGGACGAGGGATTGCGGCTGGATCCAGCTCTATTCCGAAAACAGCCAGGAGGCCTTCGACAACATGTTGCAGGCCTTCAGGATTGCCGAGCACCCGGATGTACGTCTGCCGGTCATGGTCTGCCTGGATGGCTTCATCACCAGCCACTCCATTACCAGCATGCGCTGGGTGGAAGATGGAGCGGCCCGGTCATTCGTGGGTGACTACCAGCAGGTCAATCCCCTGCTGGACATTGCCCATCCGGTCAGCTATGGCCAGCTGATACTGTCGGACCTGTACATGGAATACCGCAAGGCCCATGAGCAGGTCATGTCCTCTGTTTCGCAGGTTGTGCGCCAGATAGGCGAGGAATTCGGCCGTCTCTCCGGCCGCGGTTATGACCTGTTCGAAAGCTATCGCCTGGATGACGCTGAAATCGCCATTGTGGTGATGAGCTCTGCTGCCGGCGCCACCAAGGATGTCATC
>JACAAY010000126.1 GCA_013377095.1 Desulfuromonadales bacterium | reverse complement strand
TTTTGGTCTTTTCCACAAATCAATAGGGAATTGAGCGGAGCGAATAGGCCAAAGCGACCAAAGGGAGTCGCACGTTTGGCCGTTTCCCTGTTGATCTTGTGGAAAAGCTGCTTTTGAAGTGATTTTTGTGAATTTGAATCTACGGTACCCACAGTGCTTTTGGATATTGAGTTCCGGAGTGCGCCAGCGAGATGATTGAGATCTGATTGACCTGTCCAACTGCTGGCATCTCTGAAATACATTGCCCGCCCAAGACAACTGCAGCTTGCTTTTGCCCCCTGCCCTCAATTCCTCTCTTCACCAAGTCCCGCCAACGATACACCCGTTGTCATGCTTTGTGAGCCGCTTCATTCCGGCAGAAGCAACGCTGCGCCCACGTCAATACCGTAATCTTTACCGCCATAGCGAAACGGTATGTCCACCTTATCTCGAAGTAGCTGTGTCTCTGATTTTTTGCGATTATTACCCTTTGTGAAGGGCAAAAAATCACAAAAAAGGCGACACACCATGAACTTAACTCTCAAAGAAATCTGCAAGAAAGACATGAAGGCTTATTCACTAAGGCTGAAGCCAGACGGATGTAAAATCAGTACAGAGCAGCAGGCACAACAAACTGAATACAGAAGTCCAGGACTTAAATTCTGGGCTTTTTTCGTGCTCTGCAAGAGCCTTTCTTAAATTCAGTACCGCCACTATCTTCCGGGAGTCTCCCACCCTATCAGCTTGGGCCAAAGTCACCAACTTCAAGAGGATCGCAGGCAACACCACCCTGCCCTCCCCTTTCAGCCGATAACTTTAAGCGGCCTGGAAACCGCTCGCCGACTGATTAATGCGCTCAGTTCGTCGAGACGTTTCCTTCATTTCTTTCACCCGCCCTACTCCCTCTTGGATGATTTACATCTTTCGGCTTTGACCCTCCATAGTGTGTTCCGGAGTGCGCCGGCAACTGGTCGAGATCCATCAACCTGGTCAGCTCCCGGGTTTTCATAAATGCGTGACATTACGTGCAACTTCGAATGAAACTGATTTTCAATCCTTTACAGGCGGTAAACACGCTACACCACAACATCCAGTATCTCTTCTTGGACCAAAGCCACTGTTTCTTTTCATCCGCTTGCTCTGTTCTCTCCTGTCAAGAAACAGTCGCTTTAAGCGGTCATGGAAAGCCTCTTGCCACATCTCCAACTGTCATTCCATAGGAATAGAGTCAAGGGGGTACGCCCTACCCCCTTACAATCCCCCGCACAGGATCAACGGCAGTTTGCTTTTACCCTTGCTCTCCATTCCACTCTTCACCAAGTCCCGCCAACGATACACCCGTTGTCATGCCTTGTGAGCCGCTTCATTCCGGCCAGGGCAGCGCTGCACCTTGAAGCATTGCTTTAGTTTTTCTGTGCGGATGTGCCTCGACAGCTTTTTACTCCCTTCACCCCCGTTGTTTGTGAGGGGTGAAGGAACTCAAAAGCAAGCATCGAGGCACAAACAAGCCTCCGCACAAAAAAACAAATCAAAGGCAGATCCCGAGAGGGTTCTGGAATCTAAAAGCAAACGGGAGAAAAGGACATGAAAAACACAACCAAGAAATCAGTAGCGGAAATTATCACCGACGCAATTATCAGCAAGCTTGAAGCCGGTGTGTGCCCCTGGAGAAAACCATGGAATGGTTCTGCCAACGCTCCCCGGAATCTTGTTACTGGCAAGGCCTATCGCGGTATCAATGCGTTCCTGCTTGCCTGCACCGGTTTTTCTTCCCCCTATTTTCTCACGTTCAAACAGGTCTCAGATAAAGGGGGAATAGTGAATAAAGGCGCATCGAGTTTTCCGGTTGTGTTTTGGTCCAACATAACGGTTGAAGACCAGGAATCAGGCGACGAAAAGAACATACCTTTCATGCGTTACTATCGCGTTTTTTCGGTGGAACAGACAAACCTTCCCATTCCGCCGATCATGGAAAACCCGCTTGAGTTCAATCCCATCGAGGAAGCGGAAAAAATCGTTGCCGCCATGCCTAACCGTCCGGAAATCCGTTACGGACAGGCCAAAGCGTATTATTCTCCAAGTCTTGATTATGTCAACATGCCACAACATGAACTTTTTGAAAGTTCGGAAGGTTTCTATTCAACCCTGTTCCATGAGCTTTCCCATGCAACCGGTCATGCTTCACGACTCGGGCGGAAAGGTGTCACCGAATCCAGTTATTTTGGAAGCCACGAATACAGCAAAGAGGAATTGATTGCTGAAATGTCCGCCGCCTTCCTTTGTGGTGAAATTGGCATCATTCCGGCCACCCTCGACAATTCCGCCGCATATATCAAAAGCTGGCTCGGAGCTTTAAAAAGCAAGGACAACAATAACATGGTCATTACCGCAGCCGGCGCCGCACAGAAAGCCGTTGATTACATTCTGGACCGAAAACCTGCAACGCTTTCTCAGGCTGCATAAATCACGGGACTGAGCAGCAAAAGCCGAGCCGGGCGGCAAAACCCGGCAGAGGTAAGCAATGGAACAGCTCATTTTGATCGAAACACCTTCAAGGCCTGTTGAATATATCAAGGATGGAATGTTGCACCGAAACCACGGGACATGGGAAGAGCGTAACTTTTGTGGATTCAGGCAAACTCGTTACCATGGTGAACCCTGGCAGTTTTATATTTCCGGTTTTTCCGGCCCGCAACTGGCCGACGGTAGCGATGGGACCGGACGTGTCCTTAGATTCGACGGTGGAACCAGTCTTGTCCGATGGATGTGAATGGTCGTGTGCAAATTGAGGGTCGTTGGTATAGCCATAAACATTGGGACCACTAGAAAGGAGCAAACCATGAAAACACTTACAGCAGCATCAAGCATATTTGGGCCGATTTCCGGCTGTTTTTATCAAGAGGAAATCGGTTGGCTATTCATATTTTTTTATCTATGGTTATGACAAGTGACCGGTACTCTCCCCCTATTTTACATCCTGTGACCAGCTGAACCGGGTTATGTAAAGGCCAAGCGGATTTTTGAGCAATTGAGCCTGGTCGGTCGGAGGATCTATTTCCACCGTAAAAGCACCCGTCATGATTTTCGATTCAATTGTAGCCCCTTCTTTCGAATACCGTTTTTCTTCCCATCGCACCTGGTACGTATCCATGGACAATGCGACAACATTACCGACATTCACAGATGTGGTTTCCTTGCCGAGTTTTGCTAGAGGGTTCTCTTTCTGGGCAATTTCGTTCAGGGTGTTTGCAGCGCTTTGACGCAAATACGAGTAAGCTTTAAGCCAGTGATCTTTTGCTACGACAGGATCGAGCGGTAGAGAGCGGACCTGTTCCACCCATTGGGCCAAAAAATATTTAATGACTGGTTCACCTGGTTTGAATTTGTTTTGAGCGGCCGGGCCAACAGCCTGAACCAGCCCTTCTTTCGTCACCTCCACAACATATGGAGTGACGGTGGATTTTGCGGACTGGAAAATAAGTCCGATCAAAAGGACGGCGGTAATTCCACAAAGCGACAGGGCGCAAATACGCCAGTTCTTGGCCTGGACTACCACGGACCCCATACGCCTGTCCCACTCGTCGGAAGCACGCTGATAAGGCGTTTCAGGAGCTTCATGAGGTTTGAAATTAATAGGAGGGTTGCTAAATTCATTCATGGCCGGATTCCTCAAGCATTGTTTTGGCAAGGGTTCTTTTTCGCCTTTTATACAGAATAGCCGCTGTCCAGGACACAATTACCAAAGTGAACAGATAGTAATCCAGATTAGGTATCTGCATTTTCCATAGAATCACTGAAATTACCGGAGTGCCAATAAGCCAGATAAACCAGGCAATCTTGAATTTTAAAGGTGCCTCATGCCACTCGATAGCCATAAAAAGAATCCCCTACGCTGATTTTCCGCCTCGGGCGGCTGCGAGAGTCTTGGCAACACCTGTGCTAATTTTAGATGCTACGGGTGCGGCAACACTTGCCGCCTTCATAATATTTGATTTGGTTGCTGACATCCCTGATCTTGCTTGCTGATAACCAAGCGATGGCGAACCAAAAATTAGACCTGAGGCCACGCCTGGAGCATGCAGTGAAAGAAATGCAAGCATGGCAGAACACACCAGAACATTAATATTAGCGGCCAAACTGGGTTCAGCGGGGATGGCAAGTTGCTTGAGCACGGGAAAGGTAATAGTTAGAATAAACGCCAATACCATCAGCTTCACCCCGAACGACACAATGGCGCCGAACACTTTCTCGGCAATGAATGCGGTCGGTTTCCATACTCCGAAGGGTATAAGCATCAGGCCCAGGGTAGCGATGATTCCAAACTCCACTTGAACGAGAAAAACCTGTATTGCGATGAGGGCAAAGCAAATAATGATTATAAAAAAAATTATTACATTTATTAAATACGAGGTCAAAAACACTGGATTGGCTGCCGCAATAGCTTTAACCAGATTATTCACCGCTTGAAAGCCATTCCATATAATTTCCGACGGATTATCTATAACAGAAATATCGCCACCGCCTCCCGCCTTGCAACCTACCCAAACAAAACCATCAATCACGCATTTAACGAGCCAGGACCATGATTTAACTATGTAAATAAAAGCACAAAAAAACATTATTTTCCGAAGTAACTCTTTCAGGGCACTGCCATCCTCATCGTATGCCCACCATAACGCAGCAATGACCAGGGATATCATTGATAGAGTGCCTAAGAGGCCAAGTGCGGGATGTAAAAGATTGGATTGGCCTGACTGGAAAAAACCTTTAAAAGTATTCAACAGTTCTGTTGGACCCATAGGCAGGTTATTCATATTTTCTCCTGTTATCTCCACATGGGTTTAGTTGGTTTCTGTTGTGAATTTTTCCATTTTGCTGTTTCTTTTTCCCACTGTTCTTTTGCTTGATCTCCATTGCTCTTTCCACAACCCGAAAAGTAAATACATAAAAAAATCAACAACATTGCGATAGATATTATCCGTGTCATTTTTGTCCCTCCTATTATTTCCACATTGATTTGGTTGGCTGCTGTTGTGATTTTTTTAATTTTTCCACATCTTTATCCCATTTGCCGGCATATATCCGCATTTGTGCCGATGCCGCAGCTTCCTGTTCTGCCTTTTGCTGCATATATGTTCCTTCCACCTTTGCCGCGGCCGACATTGTTTGTTGCAACTGGAGCAGCTGCTTTGATTGCAGGGCTGAGAGTTGGGCTGCCGCTTGCATCGCGTCCTTTGCTCCGGAGACGTTGTTTGCCTTGACCGTGAGCCGTTGCAGATCACCGGAGTCACTGGTGAACCAGTCCTTGGATTTGCTCAGAAGATTCATTGCATCCCGGTTCGTGTTTGCGGTTTGCTGATTCCATTCCATGGCTTTTTTTGCGTAGTCCTTTCCTGACATGGAGCTGAACTTTGAGAACTCCGGATACAACTTGTCGTAATCTCTCTGCAAAGCCGCATAGTCATTGGCAATGCCCCGCGATGCCTGGATGATGTTCTGCATATCCCGGAGGCCGCTTAAGTCCACCATATAGTTGAGGTTTTGGAGGTTCTGGATTTGTACGGCGTACTGTTTGAGCTGATTTGAATATTGCTGAGATTGCATCACATATTGGCGAATCATGTTTATATTGGTGATCATCGCTTGAACGCACGCTTGAGGGTCATTCACTATATCCCCCATGCCCAAAATGGCATGAGCGGGGGCACTGAGACTGCAAATTACAGCTGCCAACAACAGGCATGTAAGCCATCTCTTCATGAGCTCCCTCCGGGTTGATTGGTTTCGGGGTGTTGTTTGGATGTGAGATTTTCGTGGTTCTTTCTCAGAAACTCCTGAAAATTCTTATCGCTATTAAAGAAAGATAGAAGGATTTCGTTTACGATGAAACCTCCGTTCGCAGGTTTCTTGTACGTCACTTCATACGCTTTCAGATACGCGTTGAGCATGTCAACAGTCGGTGTGGGGATCTTGAACGAAAGCCTTGTCATTGTCGGCGGTTCCGTTGCTGGTTTGATTTTCAGGGTCACCTTATTCTCCTTAGGTTCGTCGATAGGGTTTGAGAATTACATCTTTTGTTACGAACACATTAAGTTTCAATCCCGGCCGGATTTCGATGGTTGGCTGAAGGTTCAGGTTCCTTTGTGTAATCTGCTGCCCGGCCTGGTTCATGGTTGTGGCCGCTCCGGACACGGCCAGCTGGGAAAAACTTGCAGGGGTGTTTGCCGAACCCTGTCCACCCGTGGCAACCTGCGCACCAGCTCCAATCACGCTGCCCAGGACCACGCCGGTCAACAGTTTTGCGTAATGGTTGTTCACCCGGTCCTTGATTCCGCTGTAACCGCTCATGTCTACGCCGGGCATGCCCTCCAGGTTGATCGAATGACCGTTCGGCATTATCATGCGGCTCCAGACTATAATTGCCCGTTCCTGACCATAGGTAACCTGTGAATCATAATCACCAACAAGACGTGTCCCTTGCGGTATCAGAATATACCGCCCCGTTACCGTGTCGTAGACGTTTTCTCTCACCTGGGCCACGATCTGGCCGGGAAGATCGGAATTAAGGCCTGTGATTAAAAGGCTCGGAATAATGCTCCCCGCTTTCAGTTCGAACCTTGAAAGCGGAGGCTGCAACCCAGCCGGCAGATACGGGCTGTTTCCCTTCTTTTCGGAAACGAACGAGCGTTTCTCCTGCTGCCGGTTCTGGTCGTCATCAGCGCCTGTAAGCCCGGCGCCGATTTTGCGCGTCATGGCGTCCAGGTTTTCAATGCCGGGGATCGACGGCACGGGAGCGCTTGACTGATTCCCGGTTTGTGGGGAATCAGTGGAGCCGCCGCCGAATGAAAGACCTGAGCGCAAGGCGTCATTAAGTTCTTTTTTGCGCTGCTCGGCCGCGTTCTGGGCTGCCTGTTGAGCCGGTGAGAGTTGCGGTTGCTGATTTGTTGATGAAACGGGATAGGTTGCATAGGAGCTTTTGCCGTCTCCGGCAGCCGCCAGGGCCTGTCCGGCTTCAAGTTCGCGTTGCTGCGGCAACTGTAGCTGTTCCGCACTCCCGGCCATTTGAGGGCCTGTATTGGGAGCGTTTTTGTCTTTCATTTCGTTATAGTTGTTGGGCGAACCGATCACGGTTTCCGGCAAGGTTGGCAATCTTTTCGGGGATGAATCGCTTTTTGATTCATCCTGTGTGGTCTTGTTGGGAGACATCGACCATATTAAGGAAATGGCGGCGGCCGTCCCGAGCATAGCCAGCAGAATAATCACCAGTTTCTTTTTAACTCCTGTAACCAGTAGTTTCGGAGTGTCGAGAGGCAACGGAGTATTATCCGGGTTTTGGTTCTGATTGTCGTCGTCAGGCATAATTCATTCCTCCTATTATCGAATGTGATTATCCTCCAAAGAAAGACCAGGGCCTGTCTTTCCGAACAACGACGATTTCATCCTTGCCGCATCTGAATTCGCCTTCCTCGAACAGCCGGTCAACAACGTAGTAGTCACCTTTCACCCGGTAATTGACCAGGTTCAGACCTCCCTTTTCCTTGACGAAAAATACCGGAGCTTCAGTGTTTTTCATGGTGCTGCTCATCTGGATGTATGTCTTGCTGCCGTCGTCGAATGCGCGAACCGGTGTCCAGGAGTAGTCATGATCAGGTTTGATTACGTACTTGAAGTCGAGCCGGTCAGGGGAGAGAGTTGCATCACTTGCCGGATCACTAGAGCTTTCCGGAGGATTATAGGTGTCAAATTTCGCCATTTCCTCATGGGGGTATGTCTAGGCAACGGCCGGCAGGAAGGTCCTGTTAAAGGATTTGGCAATCAGATGGTACGCGTGATGATCGGTCGTAATGATGAAATTTGTTTCCAGGCCCGCTTGTATCGGCTTGATCAGTACGTGGGTCATGGAGCTGGTTCCGCTTCGGCTTGTCGCGCTTCCCACCACCCATCGGACGGTGTCGCCAGCTATTACCGGACTGGTGAGTTTTTCGCCGGGTTGCAGCTGAACATCGATCACCCGGCCCGGTGCGCCGTAAATGGTGTACATTGAGTCAGGGGTGTAGCTGTATACTACTTTGCTTTCGCTGTTGGCCGAGTTGCCCGGCCTCTGGGTCGCGGAATTGATTGCTGAATCCATTACCCGCTTGTCGAGTAGCGGCATGGTGGCTTCGGGTGCTTTTTGAGCTTTCTTCTTCCTGAATTTCTGATTGTCTTCCCCTTCTGAGGTTGCGGAAAGCGTTCCTTCCGGTTCCTGCGGTTTTACCGCTTCCTCGGGAAACTGGCCCTGAGTGTTCTGAATGTTTTGGGGAATACCGGGAACTGTCGGAGGTGCCGGCTGGTTCAGGACAGCAACAGGAGTCGGGATTTGCTCAATTACTTTCGAACCTTCTTTTGTAACAACGCCGAGCGGCGGCGATTCGGTTGAATTGGTGTTCGCGTAAGAAACCGTGACCACCAATCCGACAAGTGCGAGGCCATACCTGATTCTGATTCCGGACATAAATTCCTCCTTTTAACGTCAATTGACTCCTTTGTATTCGGCCCAGGACGCGTTGAAACCTTCTTTTCCGTGTTCAGCCAGTATTGATTTGATTGCTCGCTGGTCTTCCTTGCCTCCCGCGGCGCAGTACGCCAAAGCCAGGGGACCAAGTCCAAGCTCGAAGAGCCTGTTTCCCATGGGGCTTTGGTAGTAGTATTCCCTCTTGGGCGTGGCAAGCGCCAGAAGCCTTATTTGCCGGTCGTTAAGCCCGAATTGCCTGTATATTTCGGCTGTACTGTCTTCCAAAGCTTTGTCGTTGGGCAAAAATATCCGTGTGGGGCAGGACTCGATCAGGGCCGTGGATATGGGGCTGTTGACGATGTCGGCCAGACTCTGGGTGGCAAAAATGACACTGACATTGGCTTTGCGAAGAACTTTCAGCCATTCGCGGATCTTTGCGGCGAAAATGTGATTGTCGAAAAACACCCACGCTTCATCAAGGACCAGAATGGATGGTTTGCCGGTAAAACGTTTTTCCAAACGATGAAAGAGATAGGACAGGACCGCCGGAACAACTGACGGGGTGTTCATGATATGTTCCATTTCAAAACACTGCCAGTTTCCGTAATTGAGCGAATCGCCGGTTGCGTCGAGCAGGTGGCCATGCGGGCCGTCAATGGAATAAGGATGCAGTGCTTGACGCAGTAGGCTGGACTGCAGGAGTGCTATCAGTCCGGAGATGGTGCGCTGTTCAACAGGGGCGCTTGCTAGGCTTGTCAGGCCTACCCAGACTTCCTGCTTCACCATGGGGTCTATTTCGATATTCTCGCCCCTGAGACGGTCAAGAATCCATTCCGTGGCCCAGCTCCTTTCGAGCTCGTCATCCACAAGGGCCAGGGGTTGAAAAGAAAGACCGCCTTCTTCGCCCAGATCGTAAAAGTCCCCCCCTACCCCAGCTGTTATTGCCCGTGCGCTACCGCCTTTATCGAAGATATAGACCTGTGCATTTTCATATCGGCGGAATTGAGCCTCAATCAGCGCGAGCAGAACGGATTTGCCGGAGCCAGTCGGGCCCACTACCATTGCATGTCCCACGTCTCCCACATGCAGGGAAACTCTGAAAGGTGTGCTGCCGCTGGTTACCGCGTTGAACAGAACGGGAGCGTTGAAGTGCCTATTTCGCTCCGGGCCTGCCCATACAGCCGAGACAGGCAAGAGGTGCGTCAGGTTCATTGTGTTGAGAATCGGACGGCGCACGTTCGCCCGGCAATGTCCGGGTACTGCTCCCAGCCAGGCCTCGACCGCATTCATGCTCTCGGTGATTGTTGTGAATCCCAGCGAGTTGATGACTTTTTCAACCGAACGGGTTTTGGTGTCAAGTCGTTCCTGGTTATCTTCCCAGACAATGATGGTGGCGGTGAAGTATCCGTATGAAACCGCATCGTCAGCCAGTTCCTGGAGAGCTTCGTCAGCGTCATAGGCTTTGTTTTCAGCGTCGGAGTCAACCATGACGCTCTCGGAACCGGAAACCATTTCCTTGAGAAGGGTGACCATGCCTTTTCTCTTGGAAAACCACTTTCGCTTGTAGCGCGTGAGTTCTTTGCTGCCTTCTTCCTTGTCCATTGGTATGAATCGCGTTATCCAGCGATATTCGACGGCGAGCCGGTTAAGGGTGTCGAGTATTCCGGGGGTGCTGGTGCCCGGAAATCCCAGCACGGAGATTGCCCTGAATCCAGTTTGTCCAAGGCGTGGCTCAAGGCCGCCGATCAACGGCGTGTCTGCCAGAATTGCATCAAGGTACATCGGTATTTCAGGACACTTCACGGGGTGGCGCTTGAAGGAAATCGTGCTGTGGAGATAGGTCAAGGTTTCATCGTCGTTGAGAGGCCGAATTTCCGGTATGACATCCTGCAGGAGATCGAGGAGCCTGCCGACTTCGATGTTGAACAGATTAAGCTGTGATTTGTAATCAACGCCGATTTTACTGCTGTTCTCGATAAAGAACGCCGCCAGTTTATTGGATGCATCGGAAGGTGGCAGAAAAACCAGGGTGAGATAATAAAAACTTTCGAAGTGATCATTGTCCGCAAAGTTTTTTCGCCGTTCCTCGTCTATTCCACGACTCACCAGGTCAGGAAAATCACATTGCAAATAGGTACTGGAAAGGCTTCGTTGGGCCTCGGCGAAGATAGCCCAGCCGGAACCAAGTCTCTTGAAAACATTATTAAACCTTGACGCCACGGCAACGAGTTCCGTTTCCGTGGCGCTATCGAGGTCAGGCCCCCTGAACATCAGGGTTTTCTGAAAACTGCCATCCTTGTTTAAAATAGCTCCCGGACCAACTAGGGCCGCCCATGGAAGTAGGTCAATCAGACGATCGGGATTTTTTCTGTATTCTCTGATTCGATACATGCTTTATCACGTGCCATAGTAGTTTTTTTGCTTGATATGCCTGCGGAAGCAACCAAAAAACTGAGGGTCTTTTTTAGTTGCTACCACGGCCAGCGTATAGATAATCAAGCCGACTGGAATTGACCAGAAAGAATGGAGACCAAGCCCGAAGGTTGCCACAAAAGTCCCGTTTAATATGGCAATATCCCGAGGAACACCCGCCAGCATTATTTGCTGGGTCAGGCTGCGATGAATGGGAATGTCGAAACCGTCTGTCGCCATTTGAATGCTTTTTCTTTGGACTAGAATCCGGCTCCGCCACCAAATCCGAAAAAGCCTATTCCGAATGTTGTGGCGGTAAAAGCGATGGACAATCCGAACGCTATTTGCAGGATTTTCCGGAAGCCTCCCCCACCCTCTCCGAATGCCAGGGCAAGTCCAGTCCCTGCTATTGCAAGTGCGCCAAGACACTTGGCAACCGGGCCGGTGACCGAATTAAGGATTTGGTTAAGTGGGCCTTCCCAAGGCATGCCGGAGCCAGATGCTAGTGCATCTGAAGCGGTGAATAACAAGATTGTGACCAGAGACAATTTTAAATGGTTTATTTTCATTGGCACCTCCTATTTTACAAAACCCTATAACCCAGTTTATTTTTAATATCAATTTATTTTATTTACTAATACTAAAGTTTTAATACTTTTGCCTCGCTTTTTAATGCGCCGTTGCTGACGTTAAAAAACATTTAGCATTGTCATACGATATTTTATGCGTGTTTTAACTTAATTTTGCGCTGCCCAGCTATATTGGACTTTATAAATGCTTAATCTTCGTTTAAAAACAATCAGAACAGATCTGCAATTAAATCAGCGTGAAATTACCGAAAAACTGAGTATTGGCCTGAGATCGTGGTAACAGTATGAATTGGGATCTAATACTCCAGGGGGTAAGGTCCTTAAATCTCTTTTTGTGATATTTCAACTAAATATTAATTGGTTGCTTACCGGTGTGGGTCAGATGCATTGAACGGAAGGGTCTATTGACTACGATAGGGAACGACTGCTCAAAATCATTGCAATTTTGGAAGATTGCTTGACAAGAGAAATAGTGATTCTTGATCCGGACAGAAAAGGTAAAGTGACTGTAAAACTCTTTGAAAACTTGAAAAAATCGGGCGTTTCTGCTGAAAACGTGGAGATGATTGCGAAAGAAACTATGGAGTTACTGGAGTTGATTTAACCCAGATTTTCCATTAGCCGATCTTGCCGGTAATAATCTGATGT
>JACAAY010000125.1 GCA_013377095.1 Desulfuromonadales bacterium | reverse complement strand
TTGTCAGACCAGAAAGCTTGCCAAAGAGCCATGAGTACATCTGCATCTGCACTCGCTCGTTGGTGAGCATGTCGAATCGTTTGAACATGCGCATGATGGCTTTAAACTCGGCAGCGCAAGGCCAGCCAAACAAGCGACAGAGAACGCTGTCCATGCGTACTACCTCGGTATGGGCAAATCGGCAGGCACCGCACCAGATGGAGACAATGAACTGCTCGATGAGTTGCAAGGCGGGATAACCGCGGTTTGATGTAGATTCCGGTATGCCGAACCGGGCAAACGCTTCACGGAATTCAAGGCTTTCAAGCATACGTTTAAAAAGGGCCACACCGCCCCATGCCGTAACTTCCTGGCTTGAAAAGCCGACCGAAAATCCGTCACCCTTAAGATTGTGAGAGTGAGACATGAGCTCCTCGCAACCATTTGGAATAAAGAGAAACTTCCTAATGGTTTCCATTAGACCACATCAGATCATTATCAGCAAGATCGGCTAATGGAAAATCTGGGTTAAAGTCTCAAGGTCTTTGCGCTCCTGCTCGGAAAGTGTTACTCGATATCTTGGCGACATGACGGCCTCCTTGTATGAGTTGCCGCCAGTATGTCACAAATTAAATAAAAACGAAATATTAAGTGTTACGCGGTATTGGTTGTTTTAGTAATATTTCAGTAGTGTCCCAACGCAGTAATTTTGCCACTTCATAACCATCATAAATATCGATGGAAATGCGTCAATTTGCGATTTAACGACTTGAAAACTTTTCGGATGTCCAGTCAAGCTCTCCCGAAAACTCGCGGGGGGCTGACACATACTCAAAGACATTTTTATTTGCTGTCTAAAATCTCGCGAACCTTGAGCGCCATGTCAAGAAACGTAAATGGTTTTTGGATAAAATTCAGACCCTCGTCGAGTACGCCGTGATTGGCAATGATATCAGCTGTATATCCAGACATAAAAAGGCACTTCAGGTGCGGGTTGAAAGCGAGAAGGGTGTTAACAAGATCCCGTCCGTTCATTTCGGGCATAGGCGGTTTATATTTATTGAATCAGGCGATATACGAAAAGCGGTTGAAAACTTTACCTCGGACAGTCGGAGTTTTTCCTCAATTTGTTTGCGCTCAGTTATATCCTGAACAGTACCTATCAGATGCAATGGATTTCCGTTTTTATCAAACGTGGCTCTCCCAAGGTTGAAGAGCCAGCGCTGTTCACCATCAGGTCGGATTATGCGGAATTCGTCAGTATAGTTTTCTCTTACAGCCACTGCTCTATTTAAAGTCCCCGTGACATGCTCTGCATCATCGGGATGCAGCAGTTCGGCAAAAGCTGCGAACGTTCCATCAAATTCTTTCAGTCCGACAATATCATGAACTTCCGGGGACCAGAGAACTGCATTGGTTTGCAGATCCAGCTCCCAAACTCCCATTTTCGAGGCTGCCAGGGCCATAGTGAGTCTTTCATTACTTTTGCAAAGAACTTCTTCCGTCCGGTTACGCTCGCTGATATCACGGATCGCCGCAACATGGGTGGTGCGACCCTTGTAGTCAAAATACGTGCTGGCGATTTCTACGGGAAACACGGTTCCGTCTTTCTTGCGATGCCAACGCAAGGAAACATGCGCAATATTTGTTGATAAAGCCTGTTCTGTTTCAGCTTTTTCAGCGGATAAATCCATGGCCGTGAGCTGGAGAAACTCTTCACGGCTATAGCCATAGAGTGTTAAAGCTGACTTGTTGACGTCGATAAATCCAAAGGATGCACAATCGAGAAGGACCAGGGCGTCTGATTCCACCTCAAAAATTTTTCGATATCGCTCCTCACTTTCCAGCAGCGCTTGTTGCGTCATTTTCTGATCTGTAACGTCCTGGACGGTTCCAAATACCTCAATCAGCCTTTCACTACTGTCATTCACGAATTGAACCCTGACTTCGAGCCATTTAACTCGTCCATCAACAATGATTCTCTGCTTCCATTCCGACGGACCGAGGCCATTTATTGCATTCGACCATGCGGCTTCTGCAAACTCCCGTTCTTCCGGATGCACGCGGTCGATGAAGAATTGCATGGAGAGCTGAATAGTGACTGAATATCCGTGAATTCGATACAGCTCGTTGGATCCGGACCATTGTTCTCCTTCCTCACCAAAATAAACTCGCCAGCTTCCAATATGGGAAATCGCCTGCGCAGCATCTAATTCAGATTTACTGTGCAGTATTTCTTCCATATCCTTAACTCGTTTGGTGATATCGACTGCAATAGTCTGAACCGCGCTTTTACCCTCAAACTTTGTGGGAATGCCGGTAATCTCGGCCCAAAATGAACTGCCATCCTTGCGAATCAACAGTTCTTCTGTTTTGAGGTTGGTCTGATCGAATTTAGTTATTTTAGCGACTCTCTCAAGGACGAGATCGCGAAAGTCAGGATGAACAACCTCAATGATCGGTTTTCCGATATATTCTTGCTGATTATCAATTCCAAAATTAATTACCGCGGCAGGATTCAGGTACACAAATTTGCCATCAACATGAATCATGATCATATTGGGTGAATGTTCCACGATTGATCGAAAACGCTCTTCACTTTCAAGTAAGGCCTGTCTGGTCTGCTTGCGCTCGGTAATGTCGATCAGTGCCATACGGCACTCCTGTCCCGATGCGGCTGCCGTGCCACTAATCTGCACGTTGAGCCGTTGATTTCCTTCGGTAAACAGCTCAACTTCACACACCTCCTTGTGCTGGCTTGTAAAAATATTGCTGAGAAAATCAGCGAAAGCAGGGCGGTCTGCATCAGATACAAACACCCCGAAGCATCGGCCGATTAATTGGGATCGTTCCTTGCCCAGAAGGATGGCACCGTGGAGATTTGCAGCACTAATGACACCATTATTGTCAAGGGTTAGAAAGCCGATCTGGGCGAAATCGAAAAGGTCGGTGTATTTTTCCAAGGCCGTTTCTGCAATACCCCTTGAAAGACTCAACTCAGCACTTTGCATCTCCAACTCGATTTGGTGGACTTCAAGTTCATGGATGATTCGCTGTGCGTCGTATTCATTCTGAGTATAGCCTTTTTCAGTAGTAACTGTTTTTAATTGATCTTCTGCACGGTCGCGCAAAATGGTGGAGTCTGTTGCAGATTGTTTTTTATCTGTTTCCATTGCTGACCTTTTTGTGCTCAAAGAGTTCAAAACCTGCTGAGCGTAATTATAAGCATTATTCTGACTCCGTAGCGACAAGTTTAGTATTTTGATTTAAATGTCTTGTAATCATCTTAAATTTTAGATAATTGAGTTTTTTTCTTTACATCAACAACTCTCCCGTCAAATGAATTGTGAAGCGATTTGTCATCGAGCAGTCAGACGAATAGTTCTATACTTCTCGCTCTGGCCTTGCCCTTTTATACCTTGAATTGAACCATTTCATGTCTCTTTCTTCCGCTCTTGCGGCCATGGATGTTGATCAAGACTGAAAGTCCTTCTCGCATAATGGCGTAGTCGTCCACAACCAGAATTTTTAAGCTCATCCTCAGCCTCCTTTTGATTTCAGGGTACAGGTCCTTAGCCACCCATTATGAGCAAAAACAGGGGCACAATCCCAAATCCAATCCCTAACCTGATACCAATTTTCAAATTTGAACCGGACATGGAGTTCCTCCTTAAATTTAGACACGACCCTTTTCACGCCAGTTGATGTAATTTTCATGCAATATACATTGCTGACAAACTCCACAGCAATGGAACGACCATCATGGGTCTCCAGCGGCAAATCCTCGTAGCGGATGTATTCGTTATTTTGAAGGACATTGAAAGCGTCCTTGGACGCGGCAATGTCTTTGAAGGCACCGATTTCCCAATGATATTTACCACAGAATTCGTCGTATGAATAACCAAGCAGCTGCATCAGGAAAGGATTGACATCAACCACCTTGCCCGTATCGGCATCGAGAATCAAGATACCGTCTTTGGCTGATTCAAAGAGCCCGATAGCGCTTCTCGGAATCCTGAAGCGCCTCCACGGATAACCGGATTCAATGTCCAGTCAAAACCGGACGGAGTGTCCAGTTAATTCCGGATTGGGTGTCCAGTGTAGACCGGATTTTGCACTCCACGGTCCTCTCCTTTTCCCGCAATGTATCTTCCTGTAGCGCAATTTTATTTTTCAGTTCGGAAATGGCAAGACGAAGTTGTATCTCAATTTTTGTGTCTGACATAGTTGCAGCCTCGATATATTTGTTTCCAATCCATCATGTTGACTCGTTTTTGGGGTTTAAGGTGAGGTGCAACGAAAAGCGTACATAAGTTTTTCTCTCACTCATCATCTTGTGGTTTTGGTGTATTTTTTTTTTGCGAATCGTGAAACTGGCCCCCAATAGAGGCCAGGAAATGGGCCCATACCTCAAAGTTAGACCTCCAAGGTTTCAGAAACCACGGAGGTCATTTAACGTCAATTTCTAGACTGATGATGTATGCCCCGAAAGCCGCCAGCTTTTTCTTTGACAGAATCAACTACGAATGAAGCCAACGGAAAACCTTTAAGCTGCATCACTGCCTTGCATCAACTCCTTCACAATTTTGCGAAATTCCGTAAGAGCCTTCGGTTCCACGGAAGATTTCCTCCTCAAGAAGCGGGTGGTTACACGGGCAACATCAGGGGGAAGCGGGTGGATCGCAATATTTTCTTTATTCAGATTTCCGGTCAAGACAGATCTGGGCAGGAAGGTGATACCCATCCCGGCGGAAACACAACCGATGATCGTCTCAATGGTACTGAACTCCATGATCCGGTAAGGAATGAAACCTGATTTATGCAGCCATGTTTCCAATTGATTGCGGTAAAAACAGCCCGTTGGAAAGGCCAGAATGTTGATGGGGCTAGCGCTCGTAAACGGGTCCTTACATTTGGCGCAGACCAGAACGTTCTCTTCAATAAAGCAGTCTTCAACGTACAACTCAGGATGATCAATGGTTCCATCGACGAAAGTCCCGTCAAGCTCAAAAGCAAGAATCTGCCGGATCAGTTCCATGGCAGAGCCCGTTACAAGACGCAAATCAACATCTGGGAATCGCCGGTGATACTCCGCGAGAATTGGCGGAAGACGGACTGCCGCCGTTGTTTCCAAAGCGCCAATTGTTAACTTGCCTGCCAGAGGTTCCCGCTCCTGAACGATACGTTCCGCCTCCTTAACCAGAGCCATGATGCGTACGGCATAATCGAACAAAACACTTCCCGCCGGAGTTAAGGATACCCCCCGACTCTTTCGATGGAAAAGGGTCACATTCAGGCGTTCCTCTAACTGACGGATTCGCACGGTAACGTTCGATTGTACACAGTTTAGCTGCGTGGCTGCCCGCGATACACTACCTTCCTGTGCCACAACCATGAAATATCTGAGTTCATTGAAGTACATGGTGTCAAGATATCACTAATAGTGATCTTTATCATCAAAAACATATATTAGTAATAATATCGTGCATGAGGTACCGTTGAATCATGGTAGATCGATTGTTGCGGGATCAAACGCGAAAGGAGGTATGGCTCAATGAACTCAGTTTATCATTCAGGTGAACTCAAGGTACAGGCGAGGGCCGGAACCGGAGAAGCGGCAATCAGTGTCAGTCGCATAGTCTATTCGGTTATTGCCCATGTGTTCGTTGATTTTATCCAAAGCCAACCCATTGTTATCCTGTCATCCGTCGACAGCGACGGCATGGCCTGGGCATCCATCCTGTGCGGCCCACTCGGGTTCATGCAGGTCGTTGATGAGCATACCTTACGGGTTGCAACCTTACCTGACGCTTCGGACCCTTTGTACGGAAATTTGCATGACAGCGCTCAAGTCGGGCTGCTTGTAATCGATTTCTCTACACATCGCCGATTGCGACTGAATGGCTGTGTGGTCACGGGGGCAGATGGTTTTACTGTGCTGACTCGCCAGGTTTATGCCAATTGCCCGAGGTACATCCAATCACGCAGATGTGGATTGAACAGTGATGCTTCCCCGTCCCCTCGGGTGACGCTGCAGGCTACATCGCTCAACGGGGAGTTGCAACGGCGGATCAGGCTAGCCGATACATTTTTCCTGGCGAGCTTTCACCCAGTCGGCGGCAGCGACGTCTCGCATCGCGGTGGCTTTCCTGGATTCGTCCAGGTGCTGGATGAGCGGACGCTGGTCTGGCCGGACTACAATGGAAACGGTATGTTCAACACATTGGGCAACATCAGTGAGAACCCCAATGCCGGACTGCTTTTCCTTGACTTCGAACAGGGCGGAGCCCTGAAGTTATCGGGAACTGCGGAAATCATCTGGGACACGGAGCGAGCAGAACTTTTTCCCGGAGCGGAGCGGATTATTGAATTTAACATTCTCAAGGTGATCGTGACGGAGAACTCCACTCCCCTGCGGTGTACATTCGTGGAGTACTCGCCGTACAACCCATGGTTTTGTTGACGGAAATTATCTCTGTCGCCTGGGGATTTGAATGTAACGGGTAGAAGTGATCAAGTGTGGTGACAGTACAAACTGTTTGGGTTGAACGAAAAAACAGTGGGGTGTGACTATGAATACAAGCGAATTTGTCCGAAGAATCGACGAATTGATCGAGGTGGGAAACAGGATTCTCGCCACGCATAGAGGTGATGGAATCGACGGAAGTGTGACAACGGACGCAATCAGGGAATTTCGTCAGAAATCAGCGTCATTTATCGCCAAAATCCATGGCTGTAACCCAACTATTTCTGTTGACTGCGAACCACCTGCAGAAGCAGCAACCCTGAAAGGCGCTGAGCAGGAAATGGCGGCTCTTAGGGCTATCCGTGAGGAAATCAGGTATGCCGGTGAATTCGGCCACTGACGTGTTACAAGCTGAGTAAAAGCCGAAGGCTTTAATTCCAACTACCAAATAAAAGGAGTGTTGTATGATCACGTACAAATCCGTAAACGTACAAGACATTTCCGTCTTTTATCGTGAAGCCGGACCGAAAGATGCTCCGGCATTGCTTCTGTTGCACGGGTTTCCGTCATCCTCCCACATGTTCAGAAATCTCATGCCCCTGCTGGCGGATAGATTCCGGGTCGTTGCTCCGGATTATCCCGGGTTTGGCAACAGCGGGCAACCTGACATTGACCAATTTCATTATACATTTGATGCGATTGCGGCAATCATGGATGAATTTCTTTCTGTTATCGGCCTGCATTCATTTTATATTTACATCCAGGATTACGGTGCTCCCATCGGATTTCGCCTGGCAACAATGAACCCAACTCGCATAAAAGGCATTATCAGTCAGAACGGAAACGCATATGAGGAAGGGCTTTCCCCTGCATGGGAGCCGATACGAAAATACTGGCAGGACAAGAGCAGCGAGAATGGAAAGGCGTTACTAGGGCTTCTCACGAAAAGCTTTACAAAAACGCAGTATATGGAGGGCTGCCGTTGCGAGGAAGCTGTCTCGCCCGACACATGGAATATGGATCAGTATTTCCTGGAACGACCAGGAAATGCGGAGATCCAGCTTTCACTGTTCTATGATTATCGGACCAACCTGGAGAGGTACCCTGAGTGGCATGCATACTTCCGTACATACCAACCGCCAGCTCTTATTGTCTGGGGCAAAAACGACCTATTCTTCACGGTTGATGGTGCGCTGGCTTACAGTAAGGATCTGGCGAAATGTGAGATTCATCTCTTGAATACGGGGCACTTTGCTCTGGAAGAGGATGCGGAACTTTATGCAACGCTGATCAAACGATTCCATGACGTAACTGTTTAACCAGGCTATCTTATTCCCAAAAATCATTCAAGCTGATAGCTTACCCCCCCTAACCCCTCCTAACAAAGAGGGGCTGAGGGGGGTGTCACCTTGATCGCAAATCGAGATCCATTGGTCACCGAGCTGGCAAAAGCGATAATTGATTTTTACATTTATATGCACATATCTTGTTTAGGCCAACCGACCCGGGCAAAGGTTTCAAACAATGTGGTACGTTTGACCTAAACGTTCCGACATACAGCAGCTTTAGACATTCCATAACAGAGCGTACTGATGATGGCCTCCAGTTTTTCCCCGGTAATGGCCGTTGGTAGCCCGCCAATACGACCACGCCGTCGGGCAGCCTCCAATCCAGCAATCACCCTCTCCTGTGTCAGGGCTCTTTCGTACTGGGCAGCGCTCCGAATACATGAAATCAGTACCTTTCCAGACGGTGTAGTCATATCCATCCCATTGGCCAACGAACGAAATGCAACCTGCTTATTCTTGAATGATGTCACTATTGAAAGTAAGTGCGCCAGTGACCGTCCCAACCGATCCCATTTCCAGACAACAAGGACGTCACCAGGATGCACAAGATCCATTACTTGGGGTAGCCCCGGCCGATCATCCTTGGCGCCGGAGGCATGATACTCAAAAGGTGCCGACTATCAACGCCTGCTGCCAGCAAAACATCACGTTGTAGGTTTGTAGTCTGTCAATCCGATTCAGATAAAACTCGCACACAGCTGACCAGCATACGGAAAACCCCCAATTTCCTATTTCCGTACACCAGAGCATAGCGACATGGTTTTCCTTAACTTTTTATGTGACTTTGGTAGGTGTTTTTTGCTTCCATACATGAGGTATCGGAAAACAATTGTTTTCCGTGAGCTTTTTTGAATTGTTACTCTTTGCGGAAGGCGGAAAATGAGTCACGATATCGATGGCACCTCATTGCAGGAATGTTGGGCTCACCCCCAGCAGTGTATTCACAACCAAATTGCAAAATAATTATAATATTAGAAACAATGACATCACGCGCAAAAAACATGTACAAAAATTTGATCTTTTATTTGTTGCACATGAGAATACGATAGTATTTTTTCGAAAAGAGCAAAACCGGGGCAACCCGGTGACGCAGAGTCACGGGTTCGCAAAGAGGCGGACGGCCGGTCCGCCGAAGAAAATACCTCCAACACCAGACCCCCATCTTCGGAATTAAAGATAGGGGTTTTTGCGTTCTACACCGGATGTAATTTCTGAATGCCCAATGTCCGCGGCAATTCCGGCTGATCAGTTTATCTTTTACCTGACAATCCGCGAAAAAAATATTCAATCAATGTAATGAAGGTTTTGTGTATTTGTCCGTCAAATATCAGCGGACTATTGTGATCTAATGCGGGAGGGAGTCGTTTTGAAAAGACTGAAATGGTTTAATTGTGGATTTTCGTTTCTTGTGCTTGCCTTAACCTGGTCTCCGGCCATGGCGGCATCTCCGGCACTTTCCGTTCCATTTGCCGAAAATATTGGAGCCAACATGGTCACCCTGGCGCTGCAATCCAGTGGCACTGGGACGGGGTATTTCACTCTGTTATCCGGAAGTGGCACAGCCTGCGGCACTGGAACTCAGGTCGCAGCTGGTCAGGACAGTACCGGGACCATGGCTCCATTCCACAGTTCATTACCTCTTACAGTCAATACTCAAGGCCTTTTCACAGTCCGCAACCTGACTCAACACACTGACTACACGATCTGTTTCACCGCCGACAGTCCAACTGGAGCCAGTCTAAATTCAACTCCAGTCGCTGCAAACTTCACCACCGCGGCTTCCACAGTCATTCCCAACCCAGACTGGGGCGCAGTAGGGGGCACCGCGTTCACTGCTGCCAGCATTCAGTTCACTTCTTTGGCGTTCGCATCCGATGGCACACCATATGTGGCATATTGTAATACTTCAGGTACTCAAAAAACGGCAATGATGAAGTATAGTGGCGGAGCCTGGAACTTGGTGGGGAGCGCGGGGTTTTCAGACGGTGCAGCCACTCTAACCTCTCTGGCATTCTCTCCCGACGGGACTCCATATGTGGCGTATCAAGACAGCACCTACGGCGAAAATCTAACAGTAATGAAATTCAAGAATGGCGCATGGAGCCTGGTTGGAAGCAAAGGACTCACTTCCCATTACGTTACGGATATCACTCTTGCGTTCTCCCCGGATGGAACTCCCTATGTGGGGTATACAAATGGTATTACCGTCAAACCAACAGTAGTAAAATATAGTGGGTTTTCATCCGCAAACCCCACGGGCTGGTCTGTTGTGGGAACTGATGGGTTTTCCGTTGGTTATGTCGCCTATACTTCGCTGGCACTCTCCCCTGACGGCATCCCTTATGTGGCATATAAAGACACAGCTAACAGTAACAAAGTAACCGTAATGAAATACAGTGACGGAGCCTGGAATGTGGTAGGGGTTCCCTCAGGTAGTGTAGGATATGCGTTTTCCTTTGCGTTCTCCCCAGATGGCATCCCCTATGTTGCATATCAAGACTGGAATAATAATCAAAAATTGACGCTGATAAAATATGTTGGTGTTTCGTCCACGTGGGTTACAGGCTGGGCCAGCGTTGGGAACCCTGCTTTTACCTCAAGTGCCGCCTGGTATCCGTCGTTAGCATTCTCTCCAGATGGCACCCCTTACGTGGCATTTTCATATGGTGGCAGCTACAAAGCGGAGGTAATGAAGTATAGCGATGAGGCTTGGAGTGTCGTTGGGAGGGGTGAGTTCTCTTCTGGAGAAGCCGATCATCTCTCGTTGGCATTCTCTCCGAGTGGTACACCTTATGTGTCCTATACAGACAATCATAACAGTTACAAAGCAACGGTTATGACTCTGTTCAATACCCCCACAATTACTACTATTTCCCCGACAATCGGTCCACTCTCTGGGGGTACTTCAGTAACAATCATCGGCACTGGTTTTACTGGAGCTACGGCGGTCAATTTCGGCAGCACCAGTGCTGCCAGTTTTATCGTAAATTCTGACACCCAAATAACTGCCATATCTCCCACTGGTTCTGCCGGCACTGTCGACATTACTGTTTCCGGCCCAGAAGTCACCAGTTTTCCAAGTACTGCTGATCAGTTTACTTTTAACCCCCTCCCGAGTGCGCCGACCAATGTGACTGCAACGGCTACAAACGGTCAGGCATCAGTTAGCTTCTCTGCTCCAGCATCCAGCGGCAGCAGTGCAATTACCTCCTACACGGTCACCGTCACTCCCGGCAATAAAACAGTTTCAGGAACAAAAAGCCCCATAATTGTGACGGGCTTGACCAACAGCACCATTTATACATTTACAGTCAAGGCAACAAACGGTTCAGGGGCCGGGCCAGCAGCAACAGCTACTAATCTTAACGGATTGGCCGTTACACTCAACGGCACTGGAAGCGGGTCAATCAATAGCACTCCATCGGGAATAAGCTGTACAAGCGGAACCTGCATCAATAATTTCAGTTCCGGATCGGCGTTCAGCCTTTTACCAACCGCATCACCCGGATCTCAGTTTATCGGCTGGGCAGGCCCTTGCTCAGCCTCCGGTTCATTATGTGGTGTAATTTTTAACGCCCTTTATCAGAATGTGACTGCCACTTTTAATAACCTCCCGAATGTTCAGGTTGTAGGGAATTCACAGTTATTCGGCCTAATCCAACAGGCTTACAACGCTGCCGGCATCACCAATGCTGTTATTAAAGCCCAGGGCATAACCTTTGCCGAAGCCATCAACATGGCCACATCTAAAAGTGTGACTCTCGAGGGCGGTTTTGATGCAGCCTTCGCATCCCAAAATGGTAATTCAATGCTGCAAGGGAGCCTGACGGTTGGCCAGGGAAGTCTTGTGGTAAGTCACTTAACTATTGAGTAATAGGATTATTTTGAGTGTTATGAAATCTAATTTCAGGAGGTAATGTGGATTGGCTTGCTGGTTTGACCCACTTTCTATCATTATCGGTGTCCAGATTGACCCATCTTCCATTTATTGATCCCAGAGTACAGTTTCATAGGCACCTCCTGAGTTTTTAAAGATCGGGATCTTTAAAGCATATCAGGAAGTCTTTCTTCCTCGTTATGCCAGGAGGTGCCTTTCAGATGATTATCAAAATTCAAAGTCGATCCACAGAAAGCGACGGCAAGAGCCAAGACAGGGGAAGTGGAACGCCTACTGGCTGAGGGAAAAACTAAAGAGGCAATCGCAATTGAGTTGGGTATAGAGGTTGCTTCGGTCTACCGGATCAGCAAAGATCTGAAAGCCAACTGAACCAGCATAGGCAAGGCCGGGGCAATCCCCGGTTTTCTATTCGGGGTAGTCTCATCAGTCCC
>JACAAY010000124.1 GCA_013377095.1 Desulfuromonadales bacterium | reverse complement strand
CTGGGGTTTCTGCTGAAGGATAAAAAACGAACCGTTTTTCTGAGCAAGGATAAGGAAATTATCCTGGTTAAGAAAGGCGACACCTTTGCTGGACGCTACGAGGCGGCGTCCATCACCGAACAGGCCCTTACCATCCGGGTGACCGACACCGGTGAGGAAATTGTCATTCCGCTGGTTGAGTACGCTTCACTGAGACCGGCGCGTTAGTAAGTGAGAAGTTGTTTTGCGCGTTTTTCTGGCGGAAAATAACTTCGTAAACGAACTATCCTTGTTTATCAGGGTTAGGGCATTGTACGCATGAGTTTTTCACCCGTTTCCAAGGAGACACAACGGATGCGCCAAGTAACCCATCTGATCATATGCACTCTGCTGGCAGGAGTAACCCTGACCGGTTGCTCCGCCGGGCGCAAGGCCTTCAGCAAAGGGGAAAGCTTTGAATCCGACGGCAAGTACGAAGAAGCCATGTACAGTTATGCCGAGGCTTTTCGTAAAAACCCTGATGAAGGGGAATACCGGCTTCGTTTTTTCAAGGCCCGTGAAAAAGCGGCAGCAGCCCGTTTCAAGCAGGGTCTCAAGCTGTTTGAACAGGGCAACTATGCCGCCGCACTGGACGAGTTCCGGGTCGGTCAGGGAGTCGACCCGACCCAGGGGCGTTTCGATCAGCTGATTGAAAAGGCCAGACGCCTGAAGGAGGCCCAGCAGGCCTTTCAGGAGGGGCTTGAGTTTGAGAAAACCAACAAGTTCAAGGACGCCAACCGCTCATTCACCCGCGCTCTGGAACTGAACCCGGGAAACAAGGAGTATCTGGCTGCCCAGGCCCGTGTGCTGGGGTTGCGCAAAAGCAAGTTGGAGGGGTTTGAGCTGAGTCTCAAGTCAGCCAAGCCGATTACCCTCAAGTTCAAGGACGCCAAGATCAAGGATGTTTTCAACATCGTCACCCAGCTGTCGGGCATCAATTTCATCTTTGACGAGGGGGTCAAGGACCAGCCGGTCACCATCTATCTGGAAAATGCCACCTTCCAACAAGCCCTGGATCTTCTGACCAACATGAACAAGCTGGGGCGCAAGATTGCCAATGAAAGCACGGTGATCATTTACCCCAAGACGCCGGAAAAGTCCAAACAGTACGAGGATATGACTGTGCGGTCATTCAACCTCAACTACATGGAGGCAAAAAAGGCCATCAACCTGATCCGCACCCTGCTGCAGGTGCGCAAAATCTACGTCAACGAGGAATCCAACTCCATCGTCGTGCGCGATACCAGCGATGTGGTTGATGTGGTGGAAAAGATCCTTGACGCCCATGACGTGCCGGACGCAGAGGTGATTCTGGACGTGGAGGTGCTGGAAATTGGAGATACGGACGGTAAAACCGTCGGGTTGCTGCTGTCGCCCTACAATGTGCAGATGGGGGCTTTTAATCCAACTACAAATACACTTATGGGGACTACCCTGCAATCAGCGTCCACCACCAGTAGCACTACCACGACAACGACTACTCCCACCGATGTGGCAAACCTGATCAAAGCCTTTGTAATCAAGGGGTATACTGGCCTTGTAACTGTTCCCACGGGCCAGTTTGATTTTGCCAAGACCCTGGGTAAGGCCGAAGTGCTCTCCAATCCCAAGATCAGGGTCAAAAACAGGGAAAAATCCAAGTTCAACGTCGGCACCCGCGTACCGATCACCACCACCTCCACCACCGGAACGACAGGCGGCTTCAGTGTCAATGTCCAGTACATTGACGTGGGGGTCAAGGTCAATGCCGAACCGACCATCCAGCCTAATAACGAGATCGTCATCAAGCTGGGGCTGGAGGTCAGCCAGCAGGTCGGCGCGGCCCGCGATCTGGGCAATGGCACGTCCGTTGTCACCATCGGAACCAGAAACCTGGATACGGTGCTCAGCCTGAAGGATGGGGAGACCAGCATTATCGGCGGTCTGATCGAACGAAACGCTGCCAATGACAAGAAGAGGATCGTCTATTTGGGCGACATACCGCTCTTGGGTGAACTGCTGACCAACACCAATTCCAGCAACAGCAAGACTGAACTGATGCTGGCCATCACGCCCCGTCTGGTGCGCGGCGTGACCGTGCCGCCGAACAACCTGGCTTCGTTCGTCTCCGGCAAGGAGGATGATCCTTCCCTGACGAAATCCCTGGCGTCCTTTGATCAGGAGCCGATCTTTGACGGTGAGCAAAAGCCGGCCGCCAAACGACCTCAGCCTCAGCAACCGGCGACAACGCAACCGCCTGCTTCGCAACCGGCACCACAGCAGCCGACGGCTCCCCAGCCGTCTCAGCCACAGCCGGCGTTTAATCAGCCAGGGCAACAACCTGTGCAGCCGCAATCGACGTTGCCCGCACCGGGAATTTCACCACAGATGGCGCCGCAACCGTTTGTTCCCCAAGCCCAGGCAGGCCAACCCCAGCCGGTAGTGCCTTCGCAACAGTCTCTCCAGGCCGCTGCCAAACCGGCGGTTTCCTCCCCGGTTGCGGCTTCTCCCGCACCACAACCTTTGGTACCTGGCCAGGCGCCTGCCGGCGCTTCTCTGCCGGTTGCGGCACAGAACGCAGCGGAACCGGGTCAGCGGGGTTTCCTGCAGATCGGTGCGCCCGCTTCCACCAGCGTTGGACAGCTGTTCACCCTGGATGTGAAGGCCACCTCACTTAACGATCTCAGCGCTGCACCATTTGTGTTGACCTTTGATCCCATCTTCGTTGAATTTGTCTCGGCCAGCGAGGGTGACTTCCTCCGTAAAGGTGGTGTTGCCACGATCTTCGGCAGTGCGGTCAACGCAGCTACGGGCACCGTGTCCATCAATCTGGCCCGCGCGCCGGGCAATGTGGGAACTTCAGGAGCGGGGACCCTGGCGTCGCTGGCATTCCGTGCCAAACAGAAGGGACCGGCCAGTTTCGGTTTCCGTAATGTCAGTTTCACCACCTCGGACAACAGGCCGTTGACCGTACTGCCCTTTAGTGCGGCGGTGGAGATCAAGTAGGGGAGCCGTTGTAGCCCAGGGTTGCGAAAGTCGAGATGCTGCTGATTCTGAAGAACAGGAAAGGTTTTACATTTCTGCTGGTCATGATGACCGTCATGATTCTGGGGATCATGCTCGGGCTGACCGGCCAGTCATGGCGGATGACCATGAAACGTGAGAAGGAGAAGGAACTGCTCTTTCGTGGCAGCCAGATCAAGGAAGCCATTGAGAGTTACCGTGGAACGGCAGGGAATGTACCGCTGTATGATCTGAAAGTCCTTTTACAGAAGGATCCGGTCACCAGGAGGCGTCGTCTGCGCCGTATCTATACCGATCCCATGACCGGCAAAGCGGATTGGACACTGATACCCAGCTCCACCGGTATCAAGGATATAAACGGTGTGGCCAGCACCAGTAATGAGACGCCTCTCAAGGTTTCATTTGCAAATATCTCATCGCTCAGCAGTTTTACCGGCACGAAAAAGTACAGCGACTGGAAGTTCGTCTATGACAGGAACAATATAAGAGCAAGTATCCACAACGCTTACCACGAAGAATGGTAAGGCCGCGTCACAATGAATTCATTTGGAATAGTTTATCTGCACAGGGTGACATGGTGAGCCTGAACAAAAATCGTAGCGGTCTCTCCCTGATTGAGCTGGTGGTTACGATCACGATTTTGTCGATCCTTGCGGCCGGTATTTTACCCATGGCCCGCATGGCGTCGAAACGGACAAAGGAGATTGAGCTGCACCGCAATCTACGGATTCTGCGCACCGCTCTTGACGATTATAAAAAAACCTGGGACAAGATGCCTGCGGGACCGCTTAAGGCGGCAAATGAATCCGGCTATCCCAAGGATCTGCAAACCCTGATCGATGGCAAGGATTTTGGAGAACTGAATCGAGGCAAGAAGAGGTTTCTGCGACGGAAAATATTTGATCCGTTTCATCCCCCAGAAAATGACAGTGACGAAAAGTGGGGCTGGGAGCTGCGCTCTTCCGTTGATCAACCCGACTCATCCAGTTGGGGTGGCGAAGATGTGTTTGATGTCTATTCAAAAAGTGAAGACATCGCCATTGACGGCACCAAATACAAGGAGTGGTAGTGTGGTCATGATTTCTCTCCGGCCCCCCTTTTTCAACGTGGAGGGGATACTCCGCGGCCGCCGCGGTTTTACACTGATCGAGTTGATGATCGTGATTTCAATCATCGGCATCCTGGCCGCCATTGCCGTTCCCAATTACCAGAGAAGCGTGATCAAGACCAAGGAAGCGGTGCTGCTTGAGGACCTGTACAATTTCCGGAATGTGATCGACCAGTTCAGCGCCGATCAGGGCAAATATCCCGATTCTCTGGCCGAACTGGTAGAAAAAAAATACCTGCGTGGCATACCCAAAGACCCCTTTACCGGGTCGAACGATAGCTGGGTGACGGTGGCTCCTCCAGCGGACAGCTCCGGGTCGTCATCCTCAAGCGGAAGCAGCAGCTTCTCGTCGAGCTCCGGCAGCGCTCCCGGTCCGGGCAATGTGTATGATGTCCACAGCGGTTCGCCACTGGTGAGTACCACCGGTACACCCTATAATGAATGGTGATATGACATGATTCAGTTGCACAATGTATCGCTGGCCTACCAGAAGGACGCCACGGCCCTGAACAACATCACGTTGCGGGTTGCCAGGGGTGAGTTCGTGTTTTTGACCGGCACATCCGGCGCCGGCAAGACAACCCTGTTGCGTCTGCTGTACGGTGCCCTGGCGCCCACCTCAGGCCAGGTGCTGATCGATGGTCAAAACGTGTCCCGCATGACCTCCTCCCAGATCCCGCTTTTGCGCAGATCCATCGGAGTGGTGTTCCAGGACTTCAAGCTGCTGCAGAACCGGACCGTTTTTGAAAATGTGGCCATTACCCTGGAGGTCTTGGGGTGGGGGCGGGCGGATATCGGAAAAAAAGTTCTGCATATCCTCAAACAGATGGGGATTGAATCAAAGATCAACCTGACGCCACAACGGCTTTCCGGTGGTGAGCAGCAGCGCGTGGCCCTGGCCCGCGCCCTGGTGAACGATCCCAAGATTCTGCTGGCCGACGAACCAACCGGCAATCTTGACGACGCCAACAAGAACCAGATCCTGTCGATCTTCAAGGATGCCAATGCACGCGGTACAACCGTTGTGGTGGCCACCCATGACCGGCGTCTTATTGAAAACAGTCACAAACGGCTGGTGACCCTCAGCAAGGGAGACATCGTTGAACAAGTGGAAAAAGCAGAAAACAGCGTCGCTTAAACCTGGCAAACGTCCAACCCTGGCAGGCGAAGGTTTTATGGGCCGCACCGGGTACTTTTTTAACCGGGCCTGGAACAATATCCGTCAGAACGTTTTCGTCAACGTGGTTACCGTCGGCACCATCGCCCTGGCGCTGCTGATCGTGTCGCTGTTTCTGCTGGTGTTTGTCAACATGGAGAGCGCAGCTGAAAACTGGAGCGAACGGGTCCAGGTGACGGTTTATTTTGACCATGATCTGGCCGTTCAGGAACAGACCGCTTTTCGCAACAAGATCACCTCCCTGGCGGGGGTTGCCCGCGTCTCCTACGTCTCCCGCGACGAGGCCATGAAACGTTTCAAGGACCGTCTGCGTGGCCAGGAAACACTGCTGGAAGGGGTGCGTCCGGAGGTGCTGCCGACCTCGCTGGAGATAACCATGAAACGTTCCAGCCGCGATACCCTTTCGATTGAGAAGTTCGTGACCGCTCTCAAACGCATTCCGGGAATTTCGGAGGTACAGTACGGTGAGGAGTGGGTCAGGCGTTTCAATCTCTTCCTCAATTTTATGCGCCTGCTGGGGGCACTGCTGGGCGGTTTTCTGGTGGTGGCTGTAATTTTCATTGTCTCAAACACCATCAAACTGACGATCTATGCCCGTCGTGACGAGTTGGAGGTCATGTCGCTGGTGGGCGCAACACGTTTTTTCATCAAGGCCCCGTTCCTGGTGGAGGGTGTTATCCAGGGCGGCGCGGGCGCCGTGCTGGCCATGGCGCTGCTGTTCGGCCTGTACGAACTGTTCATGTACAACGCCGACAGTTTTCTCACCTTTAACCCGGTCACCTCCGGGTTGTCGTTCCTGCCGGTGGAGTATCTGGGCGCACTGTTGCTGTCGGGCATCGTGCTCGGTTTTGTCGGCAGCCTGACATCGCTCAAGCGATTCATCACCATATAACCGATGAGACTGCTGTCGAGCATATACCTGGCGCTGTTTGCGCTGCTGATTGCCTTCCCTGTCCGGGCCGATGAAAGCCCCCGTGATGAATTGAAGGGGGTCAAGCAGGAGATCAGGGCCAAGAAACAGTTGATCACCAAGACCCGCAAGGTTGAGGCGGTTGTGTCCACCGAGCTGCGCGAGATCAACCGCACTCTGGAGCAGAAGGAGTCGGATCTGGGAAAGCTGGCCCGGGACCTCCATTCGGTGGAGTCCAGTCTGGACAAGACCGGTCGCGAGATAAGCAGGGTTACGGAGGATGCCAACCGGAAAAAGCAGGAAATCATGCGGCGTCTTTCATCGTTGTACAAAGCGGGTGAAATCGGGACCATGCGCATGTTCTTCTCCTCGGAAACACTCCCCCGCATGGCTGAAAATACACGCTATATGAAAGCAGTTGTGGAGCATGACAAAAAGATTTTCGCGGAGTACAATGAAAAAATTGAGCAGCTACGCGTCCTGAAGAACGGTCTGGAGCGTGATGCCAGCAAAAAGGAACGCGTTAAACAGGGAATCGCCCTGAAAAAACGGGAAATCGAACAGGAGAAGAGCAAAAAGGCCTCCTATCTGACCAAGGTGCGCAACGACCGCGCCAGCTATGAAGCATCTCTCAAGGAGCTGAAAGCCAATGCCGCCAGGCTCCAGTCCATGCTGGCCCGGCTCGAGGCGCTCAGTCGCAGGAAACTGTCATCACGCCACGCAAAGACTGCCACCGGGCAGACCACCAAGCCCGGGATGAATTCCAAACAACTTCGAGTGGAGGAGTTGCCACCCGTGGCCGATCGTGGTTTTGCCTCCCAGAAGGGGCGCATGTCGCTGCCGGTGCGGGGGCAGATCATCGAGACCTATGGAAAGCACAAACATCCTGATTTTGATTCCTATACCTTCAGCAAAGGGCTGTCCATCTCTGCCGCGGCCGGCACGGAGATCAGGTCCATCTACGAGGGAACCGTCATTTTCGCCGATTATTTCAAAGGCTTCGGAAATATGGTTATCGTCGATCATGGCGGCGGTTATTTCAGCCTGTATGCCCATGCTTCACGGATCATCAAGCGGGTGGGGGCTGAAGTAGCCAAAAACGACGCCGTGGCAACGGTGGGTGATCTGGATTCCCTCAAGGGGCCGCTGCTCTATTTTGAAATCAGGCATCAGGGCAGACCACTTGACCCGGCCGGCTGGGTGAGATAGTTTGTAAAGAAGGAAGCAGAACACAGTCCGGAATATTTCCGTGGCTCATACAGACATTAGAACTGGAAACAGGGTAACCATACAAAGCGGAGGCGGAAGATGTTCACAATGGGGAGCAGGAAAAAACGGGTACTGGCGGGGTTGGTCATTGCAATGGCCACGCTGGTCATTTTCATCGGCATCAGCTCACAGCCTCGCTCCAGAGCGGAAGCAAAGGGGAGTGATTACGAGTCCATCGAGCTGTTTACCGATGTCATGGCCATCATCAAGAAAAGTTATGTGGAGGAGGTAGACACCAAGAAGCTGATCTACGGCGCCATTAACGGCATGCTGGCTTCCCTTGATCCCCATAGTTCATTCATGTCTCCCGAAACCTACAAGGAAATGAAGATCGACACCAAGGGCGCCTTTGGCGGCCTGGGGATCGAAATCACCGTCAAGGACGGCATTCTGACCGTCATATCGCCTATTGAGGACACACCCGCCTTCAAGGCCGGCATCAAGTCCGGTGACCATATCTTTAAAATCGATGACAAGTTCACCAAAGATCTGAACATCAACGATGCTGTCAAGCGCATGCGTGGCCCCAAGGGTACAAAGGTGGTTTTGACCATCATGCGGGAGGGTTTTGAAAAACCGAAGGAGTTCGTTCTGACCCGCGATATCATCCAGGTCAAGAGCGTTCGCTCGCGCATGCTGGACAATGGTTACGGTTATGTGCGTATTGCCCAGTTCCAGGAGAAAACCGACGATGATCTGATCAAGGCGCTCAAGACGCTTCAGGATGAAGCCAAAAAACCACTTTCCGGACTGGTGCTGGATCTGCGCAACGATCCCGGCGGGTTGCTGGACCAGGCGGTCAGGGTGGCGGACCACTTTGTCGATGATGGCTTGATCGTGTACACCGAAGGGCGTGAAAAAGACGCCAAGATGCAGTTTTACGCCCGCAAGGGCACCAAGGAACCCAAGTATCCCATCGTGGTTCTGATCAACGGTGGCAGCGCCAGTGCGTCCGAGATCGTGGCCGGCGCACTGCAGGATCATAAACGCGCCATCGTCATGGGAACCCAGAGTTTCGGCAAGGGATCGGTGCAGACCATCATTCCGCTGTCGGATGAATCCGGTCTGCGTCTGACAACGGCGCGTTATTTCACCCCCAACGGCCGCTCGATTCAGGCCAAGGGCATCACACCCGACATCGTTGTCGAGCGCCTGGAACTGCCCAAGGAACCCGATAAGAAGGACGGTTTCCACATCAGTGAAAAGGATCTGGAAAACCATTTTGAGAATACGAGCGAACCGGCCGAAGCGCCCAAGGGCGACAAGAAGGATGAGAAGAAGGAAAAACAGCTGTCAACCAAGCTTGAAGACAACCTGAAGAATGATTACCAGGTCATGCGTGCCCTGGATCTGCTCAAAGGGTGGGAAATTCTCAAAAAAATGGGCTCTTCGAAGTAATGCCGCGGAGAGCTGCCTAGCGTGACCACAATCAGACCCAATCGCAAAAAAAAGAACCAGGGCGGCGGAACCTATGCCGCCCTGGCTATTCTGGCCGTCATCTTTCTCGCCGTGATCGGCTTTCTGGTTTTTGCTCCCCACAAAAAAGAATCGCAACAGCTACCCAAACCGCCGGGCGCTTCCGAAAAGCCTGTGGTGAACACAAAGCCACATCACAAGCTTCCCCAGGTTGTGCAACCGTCTCCGCCAGCGCCTCCCGTGGCGGTGCCCAAAACAGGGCAGGTCAAGCCGCTGCCACCACCTGTTTCAAAACCGACCCCACAACCAGATTACCCCCAGGAAAAACCGGAACCGGTCGTTACCCTGCCGGAGCCGGTTGCTCATGGCGCGGGCAAGGGGCAGCTGGCCATCATTATCGACGACATGGGTACCAGTGTGCAGGAAGCCCGTTCCCTGGCGGGAATCGGCGTTCCCCTTACCTTTTCCATCATTCCCGGCCTGCGCAGTTATCGTGAGGTGGCGGCTTTTGCTGCCAGCAACGGTGTCGAAACCATGATCCACATTCCGATGCAGTCCAAAGGATGGCCGCAGCGACGACTGGAGTCCAACGGGCTGCTGGTTTCCATGGCTGACGCCGATATCAGGGAACATCTGGAGGGGTTTATCCGTGATATTCCCCGGGCCGTTGGGGCCAACAACCATATGGGATCTGAATTCACCGAGCATGAACAGCAGATGACGTCCGTGCTGGGCGTACTGAAGGGGAAGGGCCTGTTTTTTGTCGACAGCGTCACCACCCCCAAGAGTGTGGGGCAACGGCTTGCACGGGAGACGGGAGTCAGGTCGGCCAGGCGAAATGTGTTTCTGGATAATGAGCAGAGCAGCACCTACATTCTGGGGCAGCTTAATCAGGCGGTGCGCCAGGCCAGAAAAAACGGTGGCGCAATTGCCATCTGCCATCCCCACCCGGCCACCATCAAGGCCCTGAGCGCTTTTCTGCCGTCCCTGAAAAGCCAGGGAATTACCCTGGTGCGCGCCTCACAGCTTGTCAGGTAAAAAAACATATCTCACACGAAGGCACGAAGATCACGAAGGTTAAAATCAAAAACTTTGGGTTATTTCAAAAGTCATAGGACTTTGGTATTCCTGGTTTTCAAGTTTCTTCGTGCCTTCGTGGCTTCGTGTGAGAACGGTTTTGGTTTGGAGCTGAAATTTAAAAAAGCCCGCACTTTGGCGGGCTTTCTCGTGGTGACGGGTAATCGTTTGAAATCAGGCAGTCTGCAGTTGCTGACCGATATGGGCCTGCAGTCGCTGCATAGCCCGGTAGTTTTGCTCGTGCAGCACCTGTTCCGGGTTGTGGGGATCAACGGCGTGGACCGTCATCCAGGCGCCTTCGCGCAACTTTCCTTCAAAACCCGCCAGCCCCTCGTTCAGAAACAGATACAGGCGGTCATGCAGGCCGTCCAGGCACCCCTCCGCGAATCCGGTCAAAGGCACATCTTTCTGGAAGGCGATCTCCCCGGCCCGGTTGAACTGTTTGAAGTCAAGCACATAGTCTCCGTCCTGCTCACGGGGCAGAAACAGGGAGATGGATTTGCTGGCTTTCTCGGCAATCACCGATCTGGCCGCGCCGTGGGCCTGGGAATCGTTGTAGAGACCGTACAGCGTGCCGCAGAGCATATCGGCAAAACAGGTGCTGTGCAGAAAACCGCGCACCGCCCGGTCCGATGTTTCGTAGTAGTAGCCGCGCCCCTGCGGCTGCTGGACAAGCGGCACTCCGCAGATCAGGCAACGTTCCGCCAGACCCTCCAGTCGCGCCAGATAGGACTCCTTCTTCTGCCCCTCCTTCTCCGCCAGCCAGCAGGCGTACAGCCAGGTGCGAGGTTCGGGTGTGGCGTCGTAGGTTCGCAGGACCTCGCGGGTAATCTCGGTGAACTGGTGGTGTACCTCGGTTCCGCGGGCATGGGTCAGGATCGGGTAGATTCTGCCCTCCGGGTTGGTGTTGAGACTCTCAACCTTGGGGCTTTTGGAGATAAAGCTGTCCATGGAACGGTAACCGCGGTTGGCGGCAAAGGCCCGCAGCAGGGTTTTCTGATCCTTGAACACGCTGTCGAACTTGATGCGCGAGTCGATCAGACAGGGGAGCAACATCAGGGTTTTCTTGTCGATGTTGTGCTGGTCAAACAGGGCAAAGATGTTCTTGCAGTTCTCCAGGCTGGGCATGTCCTTGACCGGTATCAGCACCCTGTCGGCGGCGTAGAGGGCGTTCTGGGTCAGAATGTTGAGATCGGGGCGGGTATCGATGATGACAATGCCGGACAGACCTGACTCGGCCAGCATGCGCGACAGCGTCATGGGGCCCTTGAAATTGTCCTGAACCTCAACCAGTTCGGAGGAGGAGGGGATGTAATTCACGCCGTACTGTCCGGTGTGCGCAACGAGGGCGCCCTTTTCGCCCAGCAGCAACTCACGCACGCTGCCCAGGCGTTTCTGCCCCTTGAGCTCGAACATGCGGTCGATGGTGAAGTGGTTGTCAAAGGAGAATATGGTCACCGGCAGGTCCTTGCGCATGGCCGCCAGATAGATGGCCAGGTTGGTGGCCAGGGTGGTTTTGCCGACACCGCCTTTTTCCGAGGCAATAGTGATAATATAGGGATAATTCAACATTTATTTGTGCCCGCAGTATGAAGTGAATTGCGGCTAATCGCCGCGCTTGAGCTGTAGATACTAGTCAATTTACCGCTGGCGGTCAACCGGTTTGACAGCTTTTCAACAGGTGTGGTAGGGTGCGGCACACCATGGATCTCTTTTCCGAAAAAACCATTCTCTCGGTCAGCCGCCTGACCGCCCTGCTGCGCGGGGTGCTGGAAGAGAATTTTGAGCAGGTCTGGGTACAGGGAGAGGTCTCCAACCTGTCCCAACCCTCCTCGGGCCACCTCTACTTCTCCCTCAAGGATAGCGGCGCCCAATTGCGTTGCGTCATGTTCAAGGGGGCGGCCCGCAATCTCAAGTTCCGCCCGGCAGACGGCATGGCGCTGATCACCCGCGGCCGCATATCGGTTTACGACCAGCGCGGCGAGTACCAGCTGATCTGCGAATACCTGGAGCCGGCCGGTGTCGGGGCTCTGCAGGCGGCCTTTGCCCAGCTCAAGGGGCGTCTGGCAGGTGAAGGTCTCTTCGACGATCGGCACAAACGGGCCTTGCCCTGTCTTCCCCGACGGATCGGTGTGATTACCTCGGCCACCGGCGCTGCCATCCACGACATCCTCAACGTGCTCAAACGCCGCTTTGCAGCCCTGGAGATCCTGCTCTACCCGGTGCGGGTTCAGGGGGAGGGGGCGGCCCTGGAAATCGCCCGGGCTGTGGA
>JACAAY010000123.1 GCA_013377095.1 Desulfuromonadales bacterium | reverse complement strand
CCGGATCAAGCTAAAGAAGCTGTATCCGAATTTATAAATGTTACGTGGTACTAGATTCAGGACGTTTTTACCCAACGTGGGCAGTATTTAAGTGGAAAGAGTGGAATCATTTGAGGAGATTCGTGACATGAAAAGAGCAAACCTGCTGTGTATTTTGGGGATAAGCCTGTCATGCTTTATCGTCTTTCCCGCTTCAAGCAGTGCTTTTGGCGCACCGCAACTTCTATGGAAGTATGGCGGATGCTACAATTCCTGGTGCGAAACCGGCTGGTATTCATCACCGGCGGTTGCCGATCTGTTCGGTAACGGCACACAGCAGGTCATTGCGTCCGCATATTCGATCGTTAATCTGGACGGCGCAACCGGCGCCCTCAACTGGAGCGTTGCATCCGGCCATGATCGCTCTGAATCGGGAGTGGATAATGTCGGGCGCACCTGGCCGAACGTGGTGGTCAAGGATGTGGATAAGGACGGCCAACTTGAGATCATCTCGGCCCACAGCGGAGGGTATGTCTCCGTCTATGACCGGAACGGCTATTTCAAATCCGGCTGGCCCCAACGTCCGACGACAAACGAGCTGCGCGGCATGGCGGTGGCAGACCTTGACGGCAACGGTGACATGGAAATCGTTGTAACAGCGGCCATAGGGAGTAAGACCAATACCTGGGTCTATGAGCATACCGGCGCTGTCAGGCCCGGCTGGCCGCAACTGAGTGGTGACAACGGCTATGCCTGGGGGGTGTATAACAACAACGCTTCGGTGGGGGATATCGACGGCGACGGGGCCGCGGAAATCATCGTTCCTTCCGATGTGTTCTATATTTGCGCCTACAATCCGGACGGTAGCAAGGTCCAGGCTAATGCCATGTACGGCGATAAAGTCTGGGGCAAGGTTGGCGTATGGGAGAGCATGACCCCGGAGTTGCGGGGGTGGGGGGCGTGCGATGGAGTGCGGGCGGAAAGCTATCGCGCCAATTTCGCCGATGGCGCCAGTGTGATTGCCGATGTGAATCAGGATGGGATAGCGGAAATCGTTGCCGTCGGGAACATGGCCGATTGTCACACAGGTTATCCTCCAAGCAAATACAACGCGGTCTACATATTCAACGCCGACCGCAGCCGTTTCAAGGATACGGCCCACGGATTCAACTGGGAGACCATTCCGGTTGATACCGGCGCGCCATTGAGCGAGGATTACAACGTCATCGAGAGTGTTGAACCGAATCCGGTGGTGGTCGATCTGGATAACGACGGCTTCAAAGAGATCCTCTACTCCTCCTATGACGGCCGGGTGCATGCCTTCTGGCTGGATAAGACCGAGCACCACAACTGGCCCTATTCAGTATATAACCCCGCGGAGGGCTTTTATCGTTTTGCCTCGGAGCCGGTAGTGGCGGATCTGGACAACGATGGCTCGCCGGAAGTAATTTTTACCTCCTGGCCGGCCAGTACAGCCAGCGCTCCTCTGCGGCTGGGGAAACTCCATATTCTCAGTGCCCAGGGTACGCCACTCCATGAAGTGGATCTTCCAGCCCCCAAATCATCGTCGCTCTATTGGAATGGCGCCTTGGCCGCCCCGACCCTGGCCAATATCGATGGCGACCCGAACCTGGAAATCGTTGTCAATACCGTGTATGCCGGGGTGGTCGCCTACAGGGTGCCCGATTCGGCCAATGCCCGCATACTCTGGCAGAGCGGGCGTAATGGACAGGTCTACCTGCGCAAGGACAATCCCGCCCTGTCTGTGTTGATTGCCGGGAGCGGAGGGGGGCGGGTGACCAGCACCCCCTCGGGGATCGACTGTTCAACCGGCTTCTGCTCTGACACGTTTCCCCGTGAGACAGCCGTCAGCCTGGCCGCTACCCCGGATTCCGACTCCCTCTTTGCCGGGTGGAACAGCATCTGCTCCGGCTCGGGGAGTTGCGGCATCACCATTCACGACGATATCGGCGTAACCGCGACCTTCAATTACGTACAACCTGCCAGGACGTCCAGCACGTCGTACTTCAACACCCTCTCGGCCGCCTACGCTATCCTGCCGGATTCCACCGGTGGGACGATCCAGGCCCGCCAGTTCACCTTTGTGGAGAGTCCGATCCTCAATCGTTCGATCCCCATAGTTCTCAGGGGGGGCTTCAACCCCGCCTATACATCCAGCACCGGATACACCAGCATCCAGGGGGACCTGACGGTGGAGCTCGGTTCTCTCACGGCGGACCGGGTTGTCATCAGGTAGCCCCTGATGAGCGATATTGGACAGTCTCCATAAAGAAAGGACAGGTTATCTGTTTTTCAGAACCGCTAATTTGAAAGACTCGTCATCCAGCAGGCCGTGGACCGCTGAGATGGTGGCGTTACTCAGAGCCTCGTAATAATTCTCAGCCTTGTAGGAACGGCCGAAGCGGGTTGCTCTTCCGCTGGTCGTTCCCTTCCAGACCACCGCGCCGTTTTTTGTCGTCAGCGTGACCTTCAATACCACATCGCCCTTGTAATCGGAACTCTCCTTGACGAAAAAGGTGACAATGGTGGCATCCACGAAAAAGGTTCCCTTGCCGGTGGCCAGGTTCACGCCGAACAGCTTGAAGACATTGGCGACCCTGTTCGTCAACCAGTCCGCCACGTTCTGTTTCGTGGTGACCGGAAGTTCCTGGTCGGATAACCGTTTCTCGATGTTGATACCAATGCTTTGGGGCTGATTGCGAGCATCGCTGAATGGCCTGATGACAAAACGCACATTGCGGTATGGTGCCGAATCGATTGCTCCATAGGAACCGAGCGGCTCGGTCGGTTTCCATTGCAGCGGTATGCCTTTCAGTTCGGTGACAGCTTGTGCGCCCTGGCCGGGCGTGGCAGAGGCGAAACAGAAGATGAGACACAACAGCGAAATAATTTTCATGAGATACTCCTTTCCCTGTGGTTGCCACCATAGCAAAAACAGGCCGTCAATCCCACACCATTTTTTTCTCCGTGATACAGACATATCCTCCATACAAAGATGTATTCTTTCGCTGTATTGATGCGCTCTTAACTGCTTGACCGGTTCGTCTCCATGGGTGTATGTTCGTGAACGTTTTTTATTGGGGCAGGGAGCATCAGTTTAGTTTACCTTGGAGGCTGTGCATGATAAAGCTGTTGTGGTCCGGTATGGTAGTGATGCTGATGCTATCCGGTTGCGGATGGAACGGAACTCCGACGCGGAACAATGATTTCGTGCCTTTGACATCGATTCAGATAATTCCGGTCTCAACGCCGATTGCGGCTTCCAAGACCATTGCCGCACACACGTCCACCAGGCTTTCGGTCGTTGGCAATTTCTCGGGCCTGTTCACTCGTGATATTACCAGTCAGGCGGTCTGGTCGAGCAATACACCGACCGTGGCCGAGTTCATAACAGCGGGGAGTCCGGAGCGGGTGACAGGCCATATCCCTGGAACTGCAGTGCTGACCGCTACGGTGCAGGGGGTGTCGGCAACCTGCTCGTTGACGGTCAGTTCGGCGACCATCACCACCCTGACGATCACTCCCACTAATCCCACGGTCGCCAAGGGTCTGCCGATCCAATTTGCGGCAATCGGCACCTTTTCGGATGCAACGACCCAGGATCTGACGTTCGATGCAACCTGGATCTCCAGCGATCCCGCCGTGGCGACAGTCAGCGACAGTGCCGTCAGCAAGGGCCTTGCCCAGACTCTCACTGCTGGCACTACGACAATCAGAGCGACTTTTATCGATATCGCCGCTACGACTCTCAGCGGCACAACGCTGCTGACCGTCACGGTTCCGGTCCTGCAGTCGATTGCGGTCCTGCCGGCCAATCCATCGGTCCTGAGTCTGTCCGGCAAAAGCTTCACTGCCACCGGCACCTATTCTGACGGAACTACTCGCGACATCACCTCCCAGGTTGCCTGGGCCTCATCCATCCCGGTCAGGGCGACGATCATCAGCGGCGGGGCGGCCACAACCCTTTCGGAGGGAACGACTTCGATCAGCGCCACCCTGGCCAATGCCAGCGGAGTACCTGTCGTCGGATCAACCAACCTCAAAGTAACGGGAGGTACTCTGACCGGGATTACCCTTGCCTCAGACACGGTCCCTCCGGTTAACAACACCATCACCCTGGTCAGGAACAGCGTTGCCCGCATTTCCGCCACCGGAACCTTCAGCAACGGCGTCACACGGGACATCACCGGAGCGGTTGCCTGGGCGGTGACCAATTCCACGCTCGGGACGGTGACCCATCCGGCCGGGAATCTGGCGTGGCTGAACTCCGGTGCGGTGATCGGGGCAACATCGCTTACGGCCACATCCGGCACGCTGGTCGCCACCGCCGGTCTTGCGGTTACCGCTCCGACGCTGACTTCCCTTTCGATTTCCCCGACCAGCTTTCCGGATTTGACGCTCGGAACCAGCAGCCGCTTCACCCTGACCGCCAACTTTAATGACAGCACCACCCAAGATGTAACCGTCGGCGCTGCCTGGTCATCCCTGGCCGGAACGACTGCCTTGGTTGGAGATGCGGGAATCCTCAAGGGACGGGTCAGCGGCGTTGCCGCCGGCTCCACAACCATCAGTGCGACATATGGCGTGTTTACTGTTACGGCGCCGGTGACGGTCAGGTCGCGAACTATCCAGAGCCTGACCATCTCAGTTACTCCTACCATCTCAGGTACTCCTACCATCGTTTCAGGGAACCAGGTCAAGTTTGCGGCAACGGCTGTCTACACCGATGGCACCAGCAAGGATGTGACCGAAGAAACGACCTGGGCGATCGACAAGTCCACTGTCGTACTGCTGGCCGACACCCTGAATCAGCCGGGCCAGGTCGTGGCGGTTGATAGCGGTTCGGCGACCCTTACGGCAAGTTTTGGCGGCAAGACCGCAACTGCGACAATCACCGTTCCCTGAAAAAACCTCTTAACACTAAAGGTAAAACATGAAACGAATTTTCTGGATTATAAACGCTCTGTGCCTGCCGCTCCTGCTCTGCGGTCCGGTCATGGCTCAGCACACTGGCCCCTATCTGGGAGCCTTCATCGGGGGAAGTGCACTGATGGATGCCAAGGGGAACGACGACCTAGGCAGCTTTGGTCTCAAGTTTGAACCGGCTCTGTTGGGAAGTGCCGTGGTTGGCTGGGATTTTGAACCGGGCAACCCGGTGGGAGAGGGGCGGATCGAACTGGAATACACCCGGCGCAGCAACCCGCTCGATAAGGTGAAGTTTGTCCAAGGGAATTTCAAGGGGGACGGAGATCTGACGGCTGACAGTCTGCTGATCAACTTTATCGGTGTTTTCCACACCAATTCGCGCTGGTCGCCCTATGTCGGACTCGGCGCCGGCGCTGCCCTTGTCAAGGCTTCCGACCTGAAGGAGGCCGGTTACCCCCTGAGCAACTCTTCAGCGGTTGCCTTTGCTTACCAGGCTGCGGTTGGGGTTGATTTTACACTGACTGAGAGGCTGAGCCTTGATTTCGGCTATCGCTTTTTCGGTTGTCTTCCCCCCACATTCAAAGAATCCGGCGGCCATACCTTCAAGATGGATTATTACAGCCACAATCTCGTTCTCGGTCTGCGCTACGGGTTTTGAAGGTGAGGGGGGGCTGTTCAGCTTGATTGCGTGATGGAATCAGTCAATCCGGCGACCATGCACCAAAGACCAGTGTCTGATGCCACTGGGCATGTGGCTGCCAATTGCCCCGAGTACAAGTACTGCGGCGAGGAGCTGCACCCGGTACTCTGGGAAGAAGCGGACCAGCCCGAACAGGCCGACATGGGTAATGGCCATTACGCCGCGTAACTGGTAGGGCCAGTGACGGCTCTGGCAGATCCCCAATACCACCAGGCCAGCGCCGGTTGCTATGGCCATCTGGTGCCAGGGAATCAGGCGAGCGAACGGTATCGCGAATAGTGCGCCGCCAAAAACGACCCCCGTAGACCCGATGTGGCCGGTGCGCAACAGAATTTCAAGTGCCCGAACCCATCCGGAACGTTTCTTTTTATCTGCTTTGATTTCCTTCTGCATCTCCATGCCCTGATCCCGAAAGCCCTTTCTTGCGTCACCATTTTCGCATAATAACAATTCAATGGCGGAGCAAAGGTATAGTCCATACCGCGGATGGATGCAAGCGCGTTTATTGTGACGGCGCTCTAACTGGCCGGCGGATGCGGGCACTGGCCCAGGGTAAACAGGGGCTTGCCGTAAACTCTTTGCGGGGTGTATTGTTGATAGTAAGAGGACAAAAAGCATCCTTAATGGATGGTACGAAAGGAGCTGAGCAGGATGAACATCATCATAACCTGTGCTGAACTCACCGGGCGAATGGCTGCCGGTGCGGTCGTTGTGGATGTGATGACCCCTGAAAACTACGCCCTCTGCCACGTGGCAGGGGCCAAAAATGCCTGTATCTATGAAATGGTGTTCCTGGACCGGATTGCCGAAGCGGTTCCCGGTCGTGACACCGAACTGGTGGTGTATGATGCCACCGGAACGTCGCGTGCTGCCCAGGTTGCGCGGGAGCGGTTGATTGAGGCCGGGTATACCACTGTTGCAATTCTCTCGGGAGGCCTGGCCGGCTGGTGCGGGGCCGGTCTGCCGGTGGAAGGGGACAAGCCCCTCTCTTCCGGTCAAGTGCTGCTCAGGGACGGCGTCTACCGGATCGATACCGACGCCAGCACGCTGGAATGGACCGGCCGCAACCTCAACAACCGCCATCACGGCCGCATCGCCATACAGGGGGGAGAGTTGGGCGTCCACGATGGCAGGCTGTCGAGAGGGAACATCGTCCTGGATATGACAACCATAACCAATCTGGATCTGCAGGACCCTGAATGGCGCAGCCTGTTGCACCGTCACCTGATGTCGGAGGATTTTTTCGCGGTGCAGCGTTTCCCCACCGCTTCGTTCATGCTGACCGGCTGGCAGAAACAGGAAGGGGCTCCGGCTGAAGCACCCGGCGGGATTGCCACGGGCGATCTGACCATCAGAGGTGTCACCAGATCGATTGGTGTCCCGGCCATTGTGGCGCCACAGGCGGACGGCAGTATCAAGGCCCATGCGGCCTTCTGCATTGATCGCACCCAGTGGCAGGTCAATTACGGGTCGGCTCGACTGTTTGAACGTCTCGGCATGCACCTGGTGCATGAACTGATATCGCTGGAGTTGTTTGTCCTGGCGCGCTGAATGCGGGGCGGTGAAATTGACGGGTGTATGTTGTGCCGTTGGGATCGGTCCTGAGGTAGTCTGTAACGGAGTACCTTTTTAGGAGTCCAGAATGCTTCTGATGCTTGTCAGCAGTTCCATGGGTGAGACAGGTTTTTGCAGGTACGAAACTCCTTCTGGCATCAGATCTTTTTGCGTAATGACATCGGAAGGATAACCGCTCATGAAGAGTGTTTTTATATCAGGCGCAATCTGCCTCATGGCATGCAAGGCTTCCTTGCCATTCATGCGGGGCATAATCATATCCAGGAGAACCAACGATATGTCCGAGACATTTTCACTGAGGACCCTGACTGCCTCTTCACCGTCAGATGCTTCCAGTATCCTGTAGCCTGACTGTTGAAGGATGTGTCTGAGCACCAGGCGTATGGATGGTTCGTCTTCGGCAATCATGATCGTTTCAACGCCCGGCTGAGGTGTGGAATAGTTTTCGTTCACTACCTCTTTGGTCTGTTCCACCAGCGGGAAGCTGATAGTGAACGTTGTGCCGGATCCCGGATTGCTGGATACCTGGATATAACCTTGATGCTGCTTGATGATGCCGTACAGGATCGAAAGTCCCAGGCCGGTGCCCTTGTCAGGCCCCTTGGTGGTGAAGAACGGTTCAAAAATTCTGCCCATGGTGGCTTCGTCCATGCCGCAGCCCGTATCGCTGACCAAGATCCGGGCATGGAGTCCGGGTTGGTTGGAGGTGCCCAGAAGCGGGTTGTCCGGTTCCAAGCAGACCGTATCCGTTGCTATGGTCAGGCGGCCGCCCGATGGCATGGCGTCGCGGGCGTTGGTGGCCAGGTTCATCAGCACCTGTTCGATCTGACCGCAATCGGCCATGATCAGCAGGGGGGATGGCGACAGATGTGTCTCTATGGTAATGTTCTCGCCGATCAGGCGGCTGATGAGTTTGATGATCGTGCTGATGATATCGTTGAGGTTGATCCTTCTCGGACTCATGACCTGCTTGCGGCTGAAGGCCAGTAGACCCCTGGTGAGGTGTGCAGCCCGTTCGGAGAGCCCCATCAGATTGTCAACGTATTCCCTGCCTTTTTCATCCAGTTGCGCGTCCATCTGCAGCAGGGTGCTGTATCCGACAATACCGGTCAGAATGTTGTTGAAATCGTGGGCGATGCCGCCGGCCAGGGTACCGATGTCCTCCATCTTCTGGGCCTGGCGCAGCTGCGCTTCCAGGTTGCGCCGCTCGGTAATGTCGGTCAGCATGGCCTGCAGAAATAATTCTTCGCCCAGTTTGATGATTTCGGCCGAATACTGGACAAACATAAGGTCGCCGTTCTTCCGGCGCAGCTGGAGTACGCGGTTTACGATATGCCCGTACTCATTTATGTTTTTGATAAGTTCTTTACGATCTTCTGCATTGACGTACTGATTCAGTCCCTCCGTTGTCTTGCCGATGACCTCTTCGCGGCTGAAACCGAACAGTTCAAGCCAGGCATCGTTTACCTCCACAAGCGTTCCGTCGTTTCTGCGGCCGATACCGATGGCAATGGGCGAGTTATTGAAAATGCTCCTGAAACGGTATTCACTCTCCCGCATGGATTCTTCAGCGGCTTTCCTGGCCTGCTTGTCCAGAAGCTCCCGCTGACTGCGCTCGATGGCCGGCACCAGCCGGGTCAGGTTGTCCTTCAGGATGAAGTCCACCACCCCCAGTTTGAGCAACTCAACCGCATGTTCCTCGCCGATGCTGCCCGAGACGAGGATGATCGGCAGTTCGGGACATTGTGACTGGATGTAGGAGAAGCTTGAGAGGAATTCGAGCCCCGGTACGTTGTAATCGGACAGGACCAGGTCCCAGGTACACCCGATGAGGATCTGGCTCAGCCCATCCAGGCTGTCCACGCGGCTGCATTCGGCTTGAAGCCCCTGCTGGCGCAGGTGGCGTTCAATCAGCAGAAAATCAGCTCGGCTATCCTCGATGGACAAGATTTTCAGAGCTTTTTTCGCCACTCTTTATCCCTCCGGCGGTATGTTCAGTACCATCCAATAGATGCCCAGGCTGGCTACGGCTTCAGCAAATTCGTTGAAATCCAGTGGTTTACGCACAAAACTGTTGGCACCCTGTTCATAGCTCCTCAACCGGTCGCGTTCTTCATCAGATGAGGTCAGGATCACCACCGGTAAGAGCCGGGTGCGGTGGTCGGCCCGCAGGCGTTGCAGCACCTCCAGGCCGTTGATTCTCGGCAGATTTATATCCAGCAGCACCACTGTCGGAAACTCCGGGCCGCCGCGTTCGGCAAATTCCCCCGTATGGAACAGGTAATCCAGCGCCTGCTGTCCGTCCCGCACCACATCAACCTGGTTGGCAAGGTTGACCTTGCGAAGAGAGCGCAGAATCAACATTTCGTCCTGGGGGTTGTCCTCCACCAACAGTATCGTCCTCATGCTGCCCACAGCGCCCCCCTGTGTATCGATTGATTATGTGAATGGTACCGCGGATTCGGGAAGTGTAAAGCGGAAAGTCGCTCCCTTGCCGGGAACTCCTTCGGCGGTGAGTTCTCCACCGTGGCGGTGGATGATGCGCTGAACCGTTGCCAGTCCGATTCCGATGCCGGGAAATTCGTCCTGGCGATGCAGGCGCTGGAACGGCTGGAAAAGCAGGTCCCTATGGTCATCATCGAAGCCGGCCCCATTGTCGGCAATGCAGATCCGGCGCTGCCCGTTGACCTGGTCGGCGAAGACGCGGATAACGGCATGCGCTGTTTCGCGACTGAATTTCCAGGCATTGTCGAGCAGGTGCGACAGTGCCAGTTCGATCATGGCTGCGTCACCCATGACGGAAAGATTCGGTTCCACTTCCCGAATTACCGGTCGTTCCGGCTCGGTGCGGGACAGGCCATTGAGAATCCGTGTTGCCAGTGAAGAGATATCGACCGGTTCGCGGCGCAGTTCACCGGAGGTGCAGCGCAACAGGGCAAGAATGCCATCGATCAGGTGGCCCATCTGTTCACCGGCATCACGAAGCTGGTCGAGGCAGAGTCGCGCTTCCCCGTCGAGTGTTGCAGCATGCTCTTCGAGCAGGATTCGCGAGAATCCGTTGATGGCGCGTAAGGGCGCGCCCAGATTATGGGTGAGTGCGTAAGCCAGCTCCTTGAGCTCCACGTTGGCGGCCTGGAGTTCGGCGGTGCGCTCGCAAACCCGTTGTTCGAGGTCGGCGTTGAGACGGTGGATCTGCTCCTCAGCCTGCTTGCGGTTGCTGATTTCGCGCGAAATGCCGAACAGGCCGATGACCTGGCCCGTGTCGTCGAATACCGGTCCCTTGGTGGCCAGAAATACCAGTTTTTTACCATCAAGGGTGGAAACGTGCTCCTCGTGAGTTTGTGCGCATCCGGCAGTCATGATCACTCGGTCTATTGCCATCACTTCGCTGGCCGAGGGTTCCGGGAACAGGGCGCTGTCATCATGGCCGATGATCTCGTTGGCTGGCTTGCCGATGAACTCGGCCGTGGCCGCATTGGCCAGCAGATAGCGCCCCTGGGTATCCTTGACGAATACCGAGTCCGGCGTGCCGGAAACCACGGTATCAAGCAGGCGGCGATTTTCCTCCGCCCTGGCCAGGGTACGTTGCAGCATTTCGCTGAGCAGGGTTACCGCAACGCCATTCGTTACCAGGAAGCTCCATTGGAGCAGGTCGTGACTGTTGGAAATTAAGAAACTATGCGTTGGCGGAAGCGCAAAAAAAGCCACGCAACACGCGGCAAGCGCCGTGGACAGGAGGCCGGGACCGAGACCTCCCAGCAGTGCGCTGAGAATGATCGGAAACATGAACAGTATCATCATCGGCCGCTGGACGAATGGAATTGCAATGCTTGTCCGTACCAGCAGCGTGACCAGAGTCATTACCACGGCGAACGCGTACATTATCGAGCGTGGAAAACGCTTCCGGGCAATTCCGCTGGACAGCGTTTCCAGTATGGTTTGCCTGCCAAAGGACTCTGCCGGTGGGACGGCACGGAGCGCGAAGAAAAACATTGCAGCCGAAGCCACGACAAAGAAAACCCCCTTGGCTGTTGAGAGCCAGACGAGGGAGCTGATGTCGCTGAAAGCCGTCAGAAGCTGGTCCGACAGAAAAATCCAGGCCAGGGCAAGTATGGTGTAGCTGGCTACGGCAAACAGGATGAAGCGGTTACGGGCAGAATATTTCATGTGGCAGCACGCTCTTCCGGAAGGGTGAAACAGAATGTTGCGCCTTTGCCCGGAGCGGCAGTGGCGCGGATATCACCTCCATGGCGATGGATGATGCGCTGCACGGTGGCCAGTCCGATACCGATCCCCGGAAATTCATCCTGCCGGTGCAGGCGTTTGAATGGTTGGAACAGCTTGTCGGCGTGGTCCATATGGAATCCCGCGCCGTTGTCGGCAACACAGAACGTGCGCTGGCCATCGGTTTCATCAGAAAATACGCGGATCACCGGTTCCAACGTCGTGCTGGTGTATTTCCAGGCATTCCCCAGCAGGTTGCGCATGACCACCTCCAGCATGCGGGAATCTCCCCGGATCTCAATTCCGGGTTGAATCCGCCATTCCACCGGCCTGTCGGGGTCCAGCAGAACCAGCTCATCCCGGATCCGTTCGGTCATTTCCGACAGGCTCAGCTGATCACGGTGCAGCTCACCCCGCGTGCCGCGCGAGAGTGTCAACAGGCCGTCGATCAGCTCCCCCATGTGTCGGCTGGCAAGGGTGATCTGTTCCAGGTAGGTGCGAGCCTCGCCCTGCAACTGTTCTCCATAGTCCTCAACCAGGGCCTGGCTGAAGCCGCTCATTGCCCGCAGCGGAGCACGCAGGTCATGGGAGACGGCATACGCAAAGGAGTCCAGCTCGCGGTTGGCTGCCACCAGTTCGGCGGTGCGTTGCTCCACACGCTGTTCCAGGGCAACATTGAGCCGTCGGATTTCTTCCTCGATCCGCTTGCGCTCGGTGATATCCGAGAGTGTGCCGACAATCCTGAGTGGCGTACCTTCGGCATCCCGTTCAACCGCCCGCCCCCTGATGCCTATCCATCTGGTTTCGTCCGAGCGGTTCGCCAGACGGTACTCGAACTCAATGGAAGCTGTTTTGTCCTGCTTATGTGCTTCTATTGTTTTCAGCGCATGGGGCAGGTCATCCGGGTGTACCGTGG
>JACAAY010000122.1 GCA_013377095.1 Desulfuromonadales bacterium | reverse complement strand
CTGCGTGACTTTTATGTCTACGAAGAGGATGGCATAATTCTGGGGACCACCGCCCTGCATATCGTATGGGAAGACTTGGCCGAAGTTCGCTCCGTGGCGGTGGCCGAAACCATGACCCGCTCCGGTATCGGCAGTAAGCTTGTACAGGCATGCATCAACGAGGCCCGCCAATTGGGATTGAAACGGATATTCTGCCTGACCTACCGGCCTGATTTTTTTTCGAGCCTCGGCTTTTACCTGATTGACAAATCAGAACTCCCCCACAAGGTATGGGGTGATTGTATCAAATGTGTCAAATTTCCAGATTGTGATGAAAACGCCATGATTCTCGATCTTTGACTCTGCCTACGAAAACACAAAACGGGGCGACCAATTGGTCGCCCCGTTTTGTGTTTTCCACGGACATATCTGCTGCAGTGTTTTTTGTTACCCTTCGCTCTGGGCCTTGAGCGCCTCCATCTGGTAATGCGCCCTCAGGGCGTCCGCAATTTCCGCAATATCACCAGCCATGATCGCATCAAGGCGGTAGAGCGTCAGACCGATGCGATGATCGGTCATGCGCCCTTGGGGAAAGTTGTAGGTTCGGATTCGCTCACTGCGATCACCGGAACCGACCTGCTGTTTGCGGTCAGCAGCAAGCTTGGCGTTATGATCCTGCATGAGTGTGTCCAGAATACGGGTTTTGAGGACTTTCATGGCCTTGGCGCGGTTCTTTATCTGGCTGCGCTCCTCCTGGCAGGCTACCACCGTGCCGGTGGGCAGGTGGGTAATGCGCACGGCTGAGTCGGTTGTATTAACATGTTGGCCACCGGCCCCGGAAGAGCGATACACATCAATCTTCAGATCAGTCGGATTGATGTCGATATCCACATCCTCTGCCTCCGGCATGATCGCCACAGTACAGGCACTGGTGTGGATGCGCCCCTGAGCCTCGGTCTCCGGTACCCGCTGCACACGATGGGTGCCGGATTCATACTTCAGCTTGGCAAAGACCCCCTCCCCTTCCACGGAAGCGATAATTTCCTTGAAGCCGCCCCGTTCCGATTCTGAGGCGGAGATGGTCTCCACTTTCCAGCGATTGACATCGGCAAAACGTGAATACATGCGGAACAGGTCACCAGCGAACAGGGCCGATTCGTCCCCACCGGTTCCGGCGCGGATCTCCAGAATAACGCTTTTGTTATCGTTGGGATCCTTGGGGAGCAGCAGCAGCTGAATGTCGGCTTCAAGCTGCTCTTTGTCCGCCTCAAGGCTTTTCAGTTCCTCTTCGGCCATCTCTTTCATATCCGCATCGGACAGCAGTTCGCGATTCCCCTCAATGTCCTCCACTACTTTCCGATATCGGCGATAGGCCGTTACAAGACAGGTCAATTCAGCATGTTCGCGGGACAGCTTACGGAATTCAGGCTGGTTGGATATTATGGCAGGATCTGACAACAGCGCCTCCAGCTCCTGGTATCGACGCTCCAATTCTTCAATCTTGTCAAACATTACAAAAGCCTTTCATGGGTGTTTTTATACCACCAACCGATCATCGGCAAACCCGGCATTAACTTCCAGTGCCTCATCAAGAGACCTGATGGCCACTTCCAGCTGGGCATCATCCGGCTCACCGGTGGTTAGTCGCTGAAGAGCGAGACCAGGCGTGATGATCAGCTTAACCAGAGGGTTTGCTTCGTTTTTTGCGCTCCACTTGAGAAACTCATAGGAGATTCCTGCAATCAGCGGCAACAGCACAACTCGTGAACCGGCCTTGAGATAGAACGGCCAGAGTTTGGGTATCAGCGAGAAGACCGCGATACTGACCAGCATGACAATCAAAAGAAAGCTGGTTCCGCACCGTGGATGCAATCGGCTGTAACGGCGTACATTTTCCACAGTCATCTTTTCACCTGCTTCATAGGCAAAGATGGATTTGTGCTCGGCTCCGTGATACTGGAAGACCCGCTGGATATCCTTCATACGGGAGATGGTCCAGATATAGACCAGAAACACGATCACGCGGACAAGACCGTCAACCAGGTTGAAAACGATGTTGTTATCACTGATAATTGCAAATTGTGTCAGCAACTTGGTTGCATAGAGCGGAAGAACGAAAAAGAGACCGATACCGAATCCAAATGCAATGACCATGGTACCGGCCATTGCCCAGGACGAAAGATCATTATCACCCGGTTCCCCTTCCTTCTCCTCTTCCGACATGGCTTCATTGGCGGAGAAGTTGAGCGCTTTGATACCGGTGATCAGAGACTGGAACAGCGCCACTGCGCCACGAATTATCGGCAGCTTGACAAACGGGTAGCGTTCCGACAGCGGCGCCACAAGCTCCCGCTTGACAACAATCTCGCCGTTTGCCCGGCGGACGGCAATGGCTACGGAGCGCGGGGCTCTCATCATAACACCCTCGATTACCGCTTGGCCTCCAACGTTGATCTTTTCCATTTAAACCTCTTTTATATGAAGCATCACTCCAGCTTTTCAAAATATTCCCTGATCTCGCTAGTCTGGCCACAACAGAATGTACCTTCAGGGCAAGGCCCCTTGACGCATCCCGGACCAGCAACGCGAAAAATAGCCGGGGCAATCTTTTTCACAAGCCGCAGCATCTCCACTGCCATTTCACGGATCTCCCACTGCGCCCGCTGGCAACAGCGCAACGCAAAAAAGTGGAGCAGCTCCCGGGCATTCATACTCATGACAATCTTGGTTTCAGTGGCGTTGGGCAGGATGTAACGGGCGTCCTCGGGGGGGATCCCCATATCAACCAGTTGGGCATAGGCCTTGTGCACTGTCTCGGACATAAAGGCAAATATCTGCCGTGCTTCGGCGTTATCCGCGATGGTATCCGGCATGATCGAGGTAAACTCATCTTTGTGCGACACATAACGCTGGGATTGCTGGGAAAAAGAAGCGATGCGATGCCTCACCAGCTGGTGGGAGGTCACACGAGAGACCCCTTCGATCCCAAAGGTAAATGTGGCATGCTCAAGCACCGAATGATGGCCAAGGGACATGATCTTATCAAGAAACGACTCAATGTCGGAAGAGTCAAGCTTCTGCTGCAATTCGGCGATGGATGACGGCGAATAGCAGAGTCTGGCAGCCAATGCAACGACTTTTTCCGGTTCAGGGGTGTATGACAGGAGTTCGATATTCATGGTAGTTAGGGGGTGGCGTCAAACCGGCGCGCCATGACGTAGAATTCGGATGATGAACAGAAAAAGGGGATTCTGTCCTGTTGTGACAAAACCCCCTTTCCGTTGTGGTGTTGTACGCTGCTAAGCTTGGCCGTAGCGACGCTTGAAACGCTCTACACGCCCAGCGGTATCGATCAGCTTCTGTTTACCGGTAAAAAACGGATGACAGGCGGAGCAGATCTCGGTGTTGATCTCCTTGCGCGTGGAGCGGGTCTGGAACATGTTGCCACACAAACACTTGACGGTGGCATCGGAATACATCGGGTGGATACCTTCTTTCATCTCTTCCTCCTTGATATTATCGGTGCAACAGAAACGAACGCAACGATTCACCAATTATCGATCTTAGCGATTCGGGGTGGTATTTACAACCTATTTTTTCTACTTCGACATGGAATCCAGAAATTCCTGATTTGTTTTTGTCGCTGAAAGTTTGTCAAGCAGAAATTCCATACTGTCCACCACGTTCATGGGATGGATGACCTTGCGCAATATCCAGATACGGTTCAGAGAACTTTTATCTATCAGGAGCTCTTCCTTACGGGTGCCTGACTTGTTGATGTCAATAGCGGGGAACGTTCTCTTTTCTACGAGCTTTCGTTCGAGGTGCAACTCCATATTGCCGGTGCCCTTGAATTCCTCGAAAATGACCTCGTCCATCTTGCTACCAGTATCCACCAGCGCCGTTGCGATAATGGTCAGAGAACCGCCTTCCTCGATATTGCGGGCTGCACCGAAGAATCGCTTGGGCTTGTGCAATGCATTGGAATCCACGCCACCGGAAAGTATTTTCCCTGATGGCGGAATAACGGTGTTGTACGCTCTTGCCAAGCGGGTTATGGAATCCAGGAGTATGACCACATCACGTTTGTGCTCGACCAGACGCTTGGCCTTCTCGATTACCATTTCAGCCACCTGCACATGGCGTGTCGCCGGCTCATCAAAGGTTGAAGAAACCACCTCACCATTTACCGAGCGCTGCATGTCGGTAACCTCTTCCGGACGCTCATCGATCAGAAGTACAATCAGATACACCTCGGGATGGTTGGCAGCAATGGAATTGGCAATATTCTGGATCAGCATGGTTTTGCCGGTGCGCGGCGGAGCCACAATCAAGCCGCGTTGTCCTTTGCCAATGGGGGCCACCATCTCAACCACACGCATGGGAAGGTTGTCCCCTCCGGTTTCCAATTTCAATTTTTCCTGGGGATAGAGCGGCGTCAGGTTGTCGAACAGAATCTTGTCACGAGCTACTTCGGGAGGTTCAAAGTTAATCGACTCGACCTTGAGCAGAGCAAAATAGCGCTCGCCCTCCTTGGGGGGACGGATCTGACCGGAAACAGTATCACCGGTACGCAGATTGAAACGCCGGATCTGGCTGGGAGAAACATAGATGTCATCAGGCCCCGGAAGGTAATTGTAATCCGTGGCGCGCAGAAAACCAAATCCATCCTGCAGCGTTTCCAGAACCCCCTCCCCATAGATCATACCGTTCTGTTCCGTCTGGGCATTGAGTATGGCAAAAATCAGATCCTGCTTACGCAGGCTGGAAGCTCCCTCAATGTTGAGATCACGGGCAATGGAGTTGAGCTCATTGATTTTTTTGCCTTTCAGTTCCTGTAAGTTCATCGGTTCTCCTGCATGTTCACGGACATGCATAATGCGGCTGCAAAAGTAGATTTTCAGCGGGGCGAGGCTGCAAACGAATTTTTTGATTTCAGTGTGTGGCTCTGACCTCAAAGCAGCGATGGAAAGGAGTCATATACTGACTGGAGGTTTCTGCTTGAATAAAAATCAATAACACTTGGAGGTTCTTATAAAATTTGGCGAAGGTTGTCTGAGGTTGAATCTATTGACACTGAGACAAATTGTAAAAGAGGTGTTCTAAAAGTACCTTTAATGTCTTTGGGTTGTCAACAAAAAAACGGCACTATCTTACGCATGCTGCAAGCATTTTCCCTGTTTTTCCCATACGAATCAGCGGCACATGAATAGAGAAACGGTCATTGCTGCAGTATGGGGTTTTTTGTTGCACGCTTGAAACCTTATCAAAGTCAGCTAGAGTAGAAACGACAGTATGGGCCATGGATGATAAAACTGCCAACAGAAACAATAAGCGCCTGGCATCCTACTGACCCTCGCAAATTTCTGTCGTGGAAATACGTATGCCACGCAGAGGGGAAGGGTGAGGAATACACTTGAAGATACTGATTGTTGAAGAAAACACCAGAGACCGAAGGTTGCTGCGCTCGGCGCTTGAACAGCATGGTTGCATAGTCATAGAGGCAGAAGATGGACTTGAAGGGCTTGACCTCGCCATACACCACCAACCGGATGTCATCATTTCCAACACGCTCATGCCACGCATGGATGGTTTCCAACTGCTTTGGGCGCTGAAAGCCGATCCAAAACTCACCTTGATTCCCTTTCTATTTTACTCCGACACCTATACAGGCGAGCAGGAAACGAAACTGGCGTTATCGCTCGGTGCGTCCGCTTTTGTTGTCAAGCAGGATAATCCGGAAGCAATCTGGGAAAAAACCAGTGCTCTCGTACTTTCTGAAAAAAACGATCATGGTAGACATGTCTACCCGGCGATTGACAAAAGTGACAGCACCTACCTCTGGGAATATAGCCGAATTACCGCAACCAAACTGGAAGAAAAAGTTCGCGAACTTGAAGAATCACTTATCCGGCGCAGGCAGGATGCGAACAAACTTCGCAGCCTCAACGCAGAACTCACCCGGGAGATTGCAGAACATCAACGGGCAGAAGAGTCGATCAGAGAACAGGAGCTGGAACTTGCCTCAATTTTTGAGGTTGCGCCTTTTCTTCTTCTACTGCTTGACGGGAATCGAAAAATCCGCAGAGCCAATACCTACGCTTGTACATTCACCGGAACCTCTGTGACGGACATAATCGGCAAGCGGGGAGGAGAAGCATTACGCTGTTTACACGCACTTGATGCACTCGAAGGATGTGGCTTTGGTGCACATTGCCGACAATGCGTGATCCGCCTGACCGTTATAAACACCTTTGATACCGGCCAGAGTCACCACGGAGTTGAAGCGAGCCTGCCTCTCTCCATCCACAACCTTAAAAAAACAATTTCGCTCCTTCTCTCAACCACCAGAATAACGGTGGGCAATCAGGACATGGTGTTACTGAGTGTTCAGGATATAACCGCGCAAAAGGCGCTCGAATTTCGGCTAGATCAAGCCTGGAAAATGGAGTCGCTCACCCTTCTGACCGTCGGAATGGCACAGGAATTCAACAATCTCCTCCCTCCCATGATCGGATATGGAAACAGCACCGACTCAAAAGATCCTGCAAATGATCCAGCCCGCGACAACGTTGATCACTTTCTGAATGCAGCAAAAAGGTTCGCGCACCTGACGCATGAACTTCACCTGTGTCATAAAACATACACTGTCGATAATAAATGCATTGACCTGAACGAACCTATCCGTTCTGTTGAAAACGATCTGGTACGGATTGGCGGCCAACAGATTATCTGTACTATGGAGCTATCCCAATCACCACTTCCGGTTTTTGCGGATTCGCATCAGATTGAACTTCTTGCCAAAAATCTTGCGGAAAATGCACGGAATATCATGCCACAGGGCGGCTCCCTCAACATTTCCACCGCAAGAACCAGCATTGATAACGAATTCATCACTGAACAGGGCTTCGGTCGCCCCGGTGAATATGCGCTACTTTCCGCCACGGCCACCGGGTGGGGAATGAATAAACATCACGACGCTTTTGAGCCGTTTCTCTCACGAGGGAAAACCTTTTCAGAACCAGGGTTTGGTCTAGCTCTTATCAACTGCATTGTTCATCAATGCGATGGTTTTGTATATGTAATGAGTGATACCGACCAGGGAACGTCGATTCGATCATACCTCCCCCTGTCAATGCCGGAGAAGGGAAAAAAAACAGAAAAACCGGATCAGGAACAGCTCGCCAAAGGGAAAGAAACCATCCTGTTGGCCGAGGACGACGAATCGGTACGAAATATGGCCGTTGCCCTCTTACAGCATTTCGGTTACGAAGTCATTGTGGCAATTGATGGTGACGATGCAATCCATAAATTCCATGAATACAAGGAAAGGATTAACCTACTGCTGTTCGATCTGATCATGCCGAAAAAGAGCGGCAAAGCGGCCTATGACGAGATCAGGAAATTAAATCCGGATATCAAGGTACTGTTTGCAAGTGGCTTTATTCCTGAGATCACCAAACAGAAGAAACTGGCTGGTGATAATGTTGCCTTTATATTCAAACCATACCTGCCAACTGTTTTCCTGCAGAAAGTCCGAAATATTCTTGATGGGGCCTGAGCACCAAATGAAACGTTTTCGGCGTATCACCGAAATTGCCCAGACACAGACCATACCGCCCCACATAAAACAAACCTTTTCCCTTGACACAATCCAGAAAATTGTATATTTCTCTAAATCTATTTTTCAGGTCACATATTTTTTTCATACCATGTGCCTCTTTGGCCAACCAAAGGGGCATATCCAACGGCGGTGTAGCTCAGCTGGTCAGAGCAAGCGACTCATATTCGCTAGGTCCGGAGTTCAAATCTCTGCACCGCCACCATTACAAAAACAGCTAACCATTTTCGCATGGTTAGCTGTTTTTGTATGTATTCACCTTCATCCTGCTGATTCAATCAACTAGAGAACCTCATCAAGCAGCCGCTCGAATTCAGCCACATCAGAAATCGGTGGACGGCAAGCTCCTTTGGTGCACACAAATGCCGTCGGACGTCCGTCAATTGATCGATAACCGTTGTGATCGCCGTCATTCCTGAATCTCAGAACAAGACCGGGGACAAACCTGCCGTTAATTACTCGCAGCATGTCACTCATTGCCGGATCCTCTCTGTCCCCAACCAGGGTAATATCGACATCCGGGCCAAGATGGAAATCGAGGGCGTTTACCATCTGTAAATGGGCGACGGGTTGCTGTCTCACATTTCCCATGCATGAGTTCAGACTCTGCTCTCCTGCCTGCAGCAATCTATCATCAAAAGTTATTTTTCCCAGCCTCAGTAGACACATACATGCAATCGAGTTGCCTGATGGAATTGCCCCATCATAGATACTCTTCATCCTCACAAGAACTTCTTCCACATCTGCACCGGTATCAAAAAAGCCACCATGTGCCTGATCATGGAATAATTCGAGCATTTCCCTGGCCAACACAAGCGCCTTCTCCAGAAAGACCTGGTCACCTGAAGCCTGATACATCTCGAGCATCCCCCAACACAGAAAGGCATGATCTTCCAGAAATGCCGGAACAGACGCCTTGTCCAGATGATAACTTCTCAACAACCTCCCATCATCACGTCGAAGATGCTCCTCCACAAACAGGGCCGCACTCTTCGCAGCGTCAAACAAATTCCTGTCCCCGCTTACTGCCGCCCCACGCGCCAAAGCAGCTATCATGAGGCCGTTCCAGGAGACGAGTATTTTTTCATCACGAAACGGCATTATCCGGTTTTTACGCACATGCAGAAGCCTTGAACGGGCATCGTTCAAATTAGCGTCAAGCTCCTCAGGATTCAGACCATTTTCCCTGGCGACCATGGCAGGGGAACGGGGAATATGCAGAATATTTTCACCCTCGAAGTTTCCGGAATCAGTCACACCAAAGACCTGGCAGAAGAGCCGCGCCGGCTCCTCATCCAGATGCTTCTCAACTTCATCCCGAGTCCAGAGATAGTATTTTCCTTCGCTGCCCTCGGTATCGGCATCAAGTCCCGAATAAAACCCGCCTTCGGGCGACGTCATCTCACGCAAAACAAAGGAGAATATCTCAAGCGCAGTATCTTTTAAATAAGTGTCACCGTAGGCTTGAAAGGCCTCCAGGTAAGTAATTGCAACGAGAGCCTGGTCATAGAGCATCTTTTCAAAATGGGGAATCATCCACGCCTGATCCACTGTGTAGCGGTGAAAACCAAAACCAAGCTGCTCATAGATGCCCCCGTCACGCATCATTCGTAGCGTAAATCCGACACAGTCCTCCACATTGGTGTCTCCCGTTCTCGACCACATACGCAACAAAAACGAAAGATAGTGGGGTAGAGGAAACTTGGGCTTTTCTCCAAAACCGCCATACATATAGTCGTACATCCCCATCAGGGTCGCCAATGCTGAATCAAGAACCTCACCGAAATTGGTATCCGCGGACGAAACCGTCTCCATCTCACCGAGCGCTTTGAAAACCGCATCACAATTCTCGACAATCAGCTCCCGACGGGTGCGCCAGACCTCCATGATCTTTTCCAGGGTCTCGCCAACTCCCAGCACTCCGTTTTGTCCCTTCTTGGGAATATACGTGGCTGCATAAAAAGGTTTGCGATCAGCGGTCATAAAAATCGTCAGAGGCCACCCGGCGCTGCCTCCGGTCAACACTCTTGCTGCGGTCATATAGAGCAAATCGATGTCAGGGCGTTCTTCACGGTCCACCTTGACCGGCACGACACAGCGATTAATCACCTCCGCAACGTCAGGATCTTCAAAGGATTCATGCGCCATGACATGGCACCAGTGGCAGGTTGCGTACCCGATGGAAACCATAACCGGTTTATCTTCCCGGGCCGCCTTGGCAAACGCCTCATCTCCCCACGGATGCCAGTCTACCGGATTATCGGCGTGCTGCAGCAGATAGGGACTTGTGGAAAATATCAAACGATTGAAATCTGGGCCGCCATCCACCGGTAAAGTATTTTTGTCCAGACTGATGAACCTTCGAATTCTCGAATTCTCGTCCTTCTCTTTGAAAATGTTCTCCATTTGATCCCTTTCTCCGCTGATGCGGCCTGGTGTGATGCATTTCATGCATCTCATGGACAGCTTAACTTTTCGTGCCCCTTACTGGGTTTCCAAATTCACCATTGAAAACACCAGTCAAAAAAAGTATCATTCACCCCTGCCCAGCTTTCTAGCCAGAGAAACTCAAACATTCCAAAACAGGTCAGCAACTATCGGGTTTGAGACAAATTCAAGGTATTACACAGGGGAGCTTCGATGATCTTTATTATCATTATGGCACTGATAGTTCTGGTTTATTTTTTTGGACTGAGTGCCCTGTATTACACGGGAGGATTACTCGCTGTTTTTTACATCGTTGCAGTCATATCCGCCAGAAGGTCATCCGCCAGAAAAGATTATCAAGGCAATCAGCACAACCTTTCCACGAACTCGTTCCCCCAGAAGTAGTCCCCAGACAAAAACAGCGCTCCAGTACAACCTGACAGATTGTGTGCCGCTTCATCCGATTAATGGCGCTATGGGCGCCGAACAGCAGCATCATTAAGCGAGCTCGGATACTCACAGTATTTGACCCCTTCCTCAAGGGTTATAACCCCCCTCTTCACCAGTGAATTCAATGAAAAATCGATGGAGCTGTATTCATCGGCGGAGTGCTGAAAGATGGACCTGATGTGGTGGGTCTTTCCCTCGCGAATCATGTTTCTGATTCGAGGGGTATTGGCCAGTTTTTCGTACGCCAGGGCACGCCCCTCACCATCCTTCCGGGGAATCAATCGTTGATTCAGAACAAGCAGGAATGCTTCTGCGAGCTGCATCCTCATCTGCTGCTGTTTTTCGGGAGGGAAAATTTCGATTATCCGTTCTATGGCTATGGTGGTCGAGTTGGCATGCATGGTACTCAAAACCAGATGCCCCGTTTCTGCCGCCTGAACTGCAATTGCAAAGCTTTCCGGGTCCCTCATTTCACCGACCACGATCACATCAGGCGCCTGACGAAAAATCCGGCCCAACCCTTCCTGAAACGAAGGTGTGTCACGTCCGACTTCCCTCTGATTAATGTTGCTCATTTTGTGTTTATGCAGAAACTCGATCGGATCTTCGATGGTAACGATATTGCACTTTCGCTTTGAGTTAATAATGTCGACCAATGCGGCGAGGGTTGTACTCTTGCCGTGCCCAGTTGGTCCGGTTACCAGGATCAGCCCCTGGGGGTGCAGCACATACTCCTCAAGCCACGCAGGTAGGCCCAACGAGGGGAGCGTGGGAATATTTTCAATAACGTTGCGGATTGCGAGGGAAACCGAACCACGCTGTCGATAAGCGTTTATACGGAAACGGCCAATTGTGGGACTGGAGAGACCAAAGTCCAGTTCTCCCTTGACTTCAAAATCCTGCCACTGGGCCTCGGTCATCAGCTCCCTGGCGGTCTGTTCCACATCCAGGGGAGTCAGATTGCATCCCGATAGCCGAACAATCTCGCTATTGAGTTTCAAGCAGGGTGGCACCCCTGCAGAAATCAGGAGGTCGGAGGCGTTTTTGGATATCAGAAGCGAAATAAGTTTATTCAGTTCGACTTTGCCGGACATATTGTTATCCGACTGCTCTTTCTGAATTTCCTCGCCAGAAAGAGGGGCACTGATATGCCCTCCCTTCTTTTCGATGTACTGAAACACTGTCTCCATCTGGGCATGGGGCACAACAAGCGGCTCGACTTTTTTTCCGAGAATGAATTCGAGGGCATCAATGGCCGAAATATTGTTCGGATCGGCCATGGCAACGAACAAACCCTTGGTGGATGGAGTAATCGGCAATGCCTGATATTTCCTCATCTGCTCCAGCGACAAGGAATTCAATACGGGAGGGTCAATGTAAATACGGTAGAGGTCAATTGAAGGAGCGCCCAAATGTTTTCGAAGGAATTCAAGGAGTGTTTCGGTACTCAGATAACCCAACTGCAGGAGTATTGAACCGATCCGCTCACCGCACTGCCCCTGGCGTTTCAGGGCAATTTCAAGCTGATCCGGAGTAACACAACCCGACTCGATCAAAAGTTGCCCAATGCGGCGTTCATGACTACTCACAACCATCTCTTGCATGTAGTGTTTCTCCCAATCAACAAATCATTTCATCTCTTTTCATCATATCAGCAGCACATAGCTTACCAGAAATGACGCCGGAATCCAGAGCTTCTAACACGTTGCACCCGAAACAGGAAATATTATTTGACAACAAACAAGAAATGGACCTGAGCATTAACCCTAAGTCCATGTATTTATGGCGAGTCATCCTCTTAAAACCATCAAAAAGTCAGCATTAATAGTACATCATGCGTACTAGAGACAATTGCTATCCTCACAACATATGCTTACCCAACCTTATCACCAAAAAACTATAACGCATTCCGCAATCTCTCGAACTGTGTTCCCTGTCACGTGAAATTCCAAGCTGATACGCCACAATCAACTTAACTGTAGTCCTTTGCCC
>JACAAY010000121.1 GCA_013377095.1 Desulfuromonadales bacterium | reverse complement strand
TCAGGGGTGAGGGAGCCGGCAACTTCAGGCTTCCCGAACTTTCCTACAATCCGGGACACGGTGAGGGACGTTTTCTCTACCGGGTTTTGCCCTACGTCTACTGGCATCCGACCGATTATCTGGACATTCATCTGGAGGGCCAGGGCTACGGTTATACCGGCAGCAACCAGTATGATGGGCACGTTTCGCTGTATCAGGGATATGTGGAAGGGCGGTTGCCGAATAGCGATCTGCTGAGCCTGAAGGTCGGACGCCAGGAACTGGTCTACGGCAGCACCTTCATCCTGGGGGCCAACAACTACTTTCAAGGCCTGACCTACGATGCGGCCCGGTTGCGGTTTAAACCTTTCGATGCCCTGACAATCGATCTGCTCGGTGGATGGTATTCCCATCCCTGGTCCGATGGTGTCAATGGCTACCTGGCCGGCGGCTATGCCAGTTATGCCCTCAAGGAGGGCACCGCCTTGGAAGCCTACGGTTTAGTCGACACCGGTTCATCCGATCACCATCACGGTGAACACACGACCATCTGGGGCTTGCGCGGAACTGCCACGTTCGGTCCCGTCTCCCTGGAGATCGAGCCGGTCTATGAGAGCGGCAGAACGTTTAACTCTGCAAAAGGAATCAATGACAACATTGATGCCTGGGGAGGCCATGCGGATATGATGTTTGAGACGGAAGTGCTGGGCAGGAAAAACAGCTTCTTCGCCAGCTATGCCTATGGCTCGGGCAGCAAGGACGCGGCAAACGGCATCAGCTCCCGCCAGGAATTTCGCAATCCCGGCACGGACACCTCCCTGACCGGCGACATGAGCCTGATCGGCGACCTCTCCGGAGTTGATGCCGGAAACTTCCATGCCAGCGGTCTGCAGATCTTCAACCTGGGCTGGGGAATCGAGCTGATCAAGGATCTGACGTTCTCCGCAGCCGGACGTTATTTCTATGCAAATCAGGTCCCGGATGGCTTCAGCAGACGCATCGGCCTGGAGACCGATTTCACCCTGACCTATGCGCTGAATGACAATCTCACGCTGATCCTGGGCTATGACCATTTCTTTACCGGCAAGTTCTTCCGCGACGCCAGCGGGTCGGACAGGGATATCGATTATGGCTATGCCATGCTCCAGTTTGACATTTCTAAGGCGAAACCAAGGCTGGCTTTGAAGAAATAAACCGGTTTGGAGATCATCTCCTTTGAGGAAATGAGGGTAGAAAACAGGGAGGTTGTATAAGGCTATGTGTACACAATGCGGCTGCGGTCCCGAAGAACAGCATGACCACGAACACAGACATGATCATGGAGCTGATCACGTTCATCACCATGTTCATGAGCATCATCACGAACATTCCGAAAAAAGCATGACAACGTCCACAATTCTCACTGTCGAGACCGATATCCTGTCAAAGAACAACCGGCTGGCGGCCGCCAACCGGGAGCTGTTCAACCGCAAGGGAATCTTCGTCCTCAACCTGGTCAGTTCTCCCGGCTCCGGCAAGACCAGCATCCTGGAGCGGACCATGCTCGAACTGGGCAAAAAAATCCGCTTTGCCGTTATCGAAGGCGACCAGCAGACCGACAATGACGCCGTCCGCATCGCCGCCACCGGAGTCCCGGTCAAGCTGGTCAACACCGGCGCCGGATGCCATCTGGATGCCCACATGGTCTGTCATGCCGTGGAAGAGTTTGACCTTGATCATCTCGATGCGCTGATGATCGAAAACGTCGGCAATCTTGTCTGCCCCGCCTCCTTTGACCTGGGTGAACATCACAAGGTTGTGATTCTGAGTGTCACCGAAGGCGAGGACAAGCCCCTGAAGTATCCCGCCATGTTCCATAATTCCGATTTCATGCTGCTGAACAAAATTGACCTGATCCCCTACTTGGATTTCGACGCGGAGAAGTGCAAGGAAATGGCGCGACGAGTCAACCCGCATATCAAAATCATAGATATCTCCGCCAAGAGCGGCGAGGGAATGGTTGAGTGGTATGCGTGGTTGGCGGGAGGTTTGCAAAGATGATGTGCATCCGGATTTGATCAGGTAGCGGAACCTCAAGGTTCTTCAATTTTTGGGTTTCTATTTTGGGGCCCATTTTTTAAACCATTGGGTAGCACGTATATAACAATCGTATGCCGGTTAAGAAATCAACCGGACAAAAATGAGTCCCTTTACCAAACGTATGACTCACGTTCGACTTGTACATTTTACCTGGTTCTCAGTGGCGGGACACCTGATTGCCCTTGTGTGCGGATCAATGTTTGTCCGAAACATGCCCCTTCGACTGACACCTCCGGAGACGGTCTGCTTCGTGAACATGTGTCAGCCTCTTCCACGAACTAACAACTCAACGGAGAAGCGTGATCCCACAATCCGGATCAAGGCCTCTTCCGGCTCGACAGCGCCGGCAGTAGTCAGCAAACCGAAAGAGCCGGCGACAGTCCCGCTCCGGCAACCTGTGGAAAAGACCGTAGCGCCGTTTGTCGAGCGTTTCGTTGCAAAGGCTGTCAGTCCACCCGCTACTGTTGTCTCGACAGCATCCCATGGAGGTGGAATCTTCGGGGCAAACACCACCAAAGCCCTATCCGGTGGAGGGGGAGCAGGGGTGGCGGGCGGTTCATCCCATGGAAACGGAGAGTCCCAGGGTGGCGCCGTTCCCGGGCAACCGGGCGAGGTGGGTTTTGGCACGGTAACCGGAATTTCATACGCCCATCAGGTGAAACCGGTCTACCCGACGCTTGCCAAACGCTTCAACCGGGAGGGAAAGGTGCTCCTGAAGCTCACCGTCAGCGATACCGGAGCTTTGGTAAATGTGGAAGTAATCGAAGACCCTGGTTATGGGTTTGCCTCAGCAGCGGTTGATGCCGTCAGAAAGTCCCGCTACAACCCGGCCCGACGTGAGGGAAAGCCGTTCACCGCAAAGGCGTTTCTTCCGGTCAGATTTACCCTGAGCAGCGGGGAGTAAGCACATCACAGACATGTAATGCACGAATTTCTATGAAGGAGGGGGACGCATGACACGACGTATCGCCGTTTTACTGGCGCTGATAACAGCGGCGCCGACCATGGTGCACGGGGAAGAACAGAAGGGTAAGCAGGAAACAAACCTGGATGAGATCGTTGTCACCGCGACGCGAACCGAAAAATCCATCGCCGACGCTCCCGGGTCGGTCAGCGTGGTGACCGCCACGGAGATGAAAAGACGCAACATCCAGTCATTGGATGAAGCGCTGAATATGTTGCCGGGTGTCTTTGACAATCGCCTCAAGGGACTGATGGGAACAACGTCTTCCGTCACCTTTCGCGGTTTGTCGGGCTCGGGGCGATCGCTCTTGCTACTGGACGGCATGCCCCTGAACGACGCCTACTCGGCAAGCCAGCCCTGGGGAGGTCTCAATGCCCAGAACATGTCGCGGATCGAAGTTGTTCGTGGGCCGTCATCAAGTCTCTACGGTGGTAACGCCATGGGCGGCGTTATCAACTTCATGAGTCGCATGCCTGACAAACGTGAATTTACCCTTTCGGGGGGCTATGGTGGCGGATGGGACAGCAATCAGGCCATGGCCAATCTCTGGAGCACCTATGCTTCCTATGGAGACAAGATCGGTAAATTCCGCCTGTTTGCCTCCTATGGATACAGAACCACCGACGGCTATCCCACTGGTCTGGTAACGGCGGGCAGCGCACCCACAGCCGCATCGGGGATAATTGGCGCGACACCGACCATGTCCAATACGGGCGCCGCAAAATATCTGGTCGGTGATACCGGGAATAACGGCTGGTGGGATTACTCGGCAGCGATCAGGGCGCAGTATGACTTTTCAGACACCTCCAACATCAGGTTTTCCTGGTTACGAACCGCCAACAAGTACAAATATGACAATCCCCACACCTACCTGATAAATGCCGCGGGGACAACTGTTTATACCTACAGAAATGCTGCCAACACCTCTAATGTCATCACCGAGAGCAGCTTCCTTAGCGGTGACGGCAGTACCGTCCAGGACACCTATACCATCCACGCCGAAGCCCAGCTCGGCACGGTAAAAGGCAAATTCCTCTTCGGAATCAATGATCAGGGTGAAAACTGGTACAATACCCCCGCCACGGCCACACTCGCCGGGGGTACCGGCACAAAAAGCGATTCACCCAGCAGGACCTACTATACCGATTTGCAACTATCCGCGCCGATCATGGAAAAACATGTTCTGACCGGCGGTTTCACCTTCCGCTACGATACCGCCGACAGCAACAATCTGCCCCTGAGCGATTACAAAAATCCAGATTCGGTTTCCGGCGCCACCACCCAGTGGGGCGGCGGCGCTACCCAGACCTACTCCGCCTATCTGCAGGCTGAAATTGCCCTGCTGGACAGCCTGACCCTCTACACCGGGGTTCGCGATGACTATTGGGTGTCGAACGAAGGCTATGCCGGATTCACCGGTACCGGCGCAAAATCCCAATCCTACCCGGAAAAAGCAAAAAATTCCGTCAACCCCAAGGGTGCCCTTGTCTGGAAACCGCTGGACGGCACCACGTTACGGATCTCCGGAGGCAAAGCCTTCCGCGCGCCACCGCTCAACCAACTGTATAAGACCTGGCTATCGTCGAGCACCCTGACGCAATACATATCCAACCCCGAATTGAACCCTGAAACCGTTCTTTCCTGGGATATCGGCCTGGAGCAGAATCTCTGGAAAGGCGCCAAGATCAAGGCCACCTTCTTCGAAAATTACCTGAGCGACATGATCTATCTTGTGAGTCTTCCCGGCACAACCACCATCGGTGGCAAAGCCTACAGCAGTAAATTGTACACAAATGTGGGAGGCGGCGAAACACGAGGGGTTGAATTGGAAGCTGAGCAGAATTTCGGCAATAACCTGAGACTGTTTGCCGGCTACACCTACACCGATTCCGCGGTCACCGAATATGCCCCAAACCCGGCCCTGGTGGGCAAACAACTGCAGCAGGCGCCGCGTCACATGATCAACATGGGCCTGGATGCATCCTATGGCCCGGCGTCGCTCAGCCTTACCGGCAGATATGTCTCCAAACGCTATGGCCAGGATGACAACAGCGACAGGGTCAGCGGCGTGTATGGATCATACGACCCCTATTTTGTCATGGATATGAAGACCTCCTGCAAACTTACGGATTGGGCAACGGTTTCCCTGAGCGTGAACAACCTGCTTAACCGAAACTATTTTGTCTACTACGTTTCTCCGGGCCGCTCCTGGTTCGCCAACGTAGATCTGAAGTTCTGATATGCGAGACAGACTGTTACTGGTTCTTCTGTCCGCCCTGATCCTGCTGCCGGCGCTTTCCTCGCCGGCGGCAGCCTATACCTACACGGACAAGCTGGGTAGGACTATCACCATCCGGACCCCGGTCAAGCGGGCCGTGCTCTATGAGACCTATGAGCTGCTGCCGGTCACCGGCACCTGGGACCAGGTGGCCGGTCTCAGCCGCTATGCCCAGGACAACGATCTCTTGCAGGCCATCAACCCACACAGGCTCCGTGCAATTCCGGACGTGGGCAGCGCCATGGACACTAATGCCGAGGTGCTGCTGAAGCTGAAACCGGACGTGGTCCTGACTTGGACCGTTAATCCCCAGACGGTCAGATTTCTGGAACAGAAGGGGCTGCCGGTCATCTCGGTCTATCCGGAAAGCATCGCTGAGCTGTACGGGGTAATGCGCATGCAGGGAACACTCTTCGGCCGCGAGAAACAGGTTGAGGCGGCCATCGCCAAGATGGAGGAGCTGTTCTCGCTGATCCGCAAACGGGTGGCCGCTGTTCACCCCTCACAACGCAAAAAGGCGCTCTACCTGACCGGCAAGCAGACCAGAGCAAACGGACGAATTGGCGTTACCAATGATCTGTTCAAGCTGATGGGTTTGGAAAACGCCGGAAAAGAAATCAACGAACGTTCCACCGAAGTATCGCTGGAGCGGATTATCTCCTGGAACCCGGACCTGATCTTCATCTGGGGCAGCGCCCGCTACACAGCCGCCGACCTGAAAAATAACCCCCAGTGGCGACACATCAGGGCTATCAGGGGCGGCGCGGTATTCAAGGAGCCCAAATGGGGCACCTGGTCGCCCCGCCTGGCCCCCATCGCCCTCTGGATGGCGTCCTGCGCCTACCCGGAACGCTTCCGGGATCTGGATATCGACAAGACCATCGACCGTTTCTACCGCGACGTCTACGGCATTCCATACGCAAAAGTGACCCGGATTGAGAAGTAACAATTTTTCAATGAAAAGGATAAACAAATGGCAAGCACTGTTGATTATGACAAATACCTCAAAGATTGGCTCAAAGATCCGGAAAATGCCGCGGCTTTTCTCAACAGCGTGATCGGGGATGAAAACCACGAGTTCTTCCTTTTGGCTTTACGCAATGTGGCCAAGGCCTGGGGCAGCATCTCACTGCTTGCCGACCTGTCGAACACCAACAGGGTGACCCTCTACAAGGCTCTCTCGAAACGGGGCAACCCGGACTTCAAAAAGGTATCCGAATTACTGGACAATATGGGACTCAGATTGACGGTGGAGCCGGTTGCCACACCCTGATGATGCATGGAAGGACTGAGAGTGGTGAGCCGGATCGGAGATGAGACGATGGAAGAGATGGGTTCGAGCGCCTGCCGGGTGGAGGTGACCACGCTTTTTAAACAGGAAGAAGCTCCGGCGGTTACCCGCGCGAGCCATGGCCGGAGAACAGCCGGTACCAGGGGAAAAAAAAGGCTGTTGACGGCACTGATCATGGTGTCACCCCTGCTGGCAGCAGGTGTCGCCCTGTTTCTGGGGGCCTACGGCGTGACTCCCCTGCAGGTAGTTCAGATTCTTGCCACCCCCCTGAGCGGTATCGACTCACCCGAATCCGCCATCGTGCTGGACATCCGCCTGCCGCGCATCATCCTGGCCGGCCTGGTGGGCATGTCCCTGGCCACCTCCGGAGCCACCTTGCAGGCGGTGCTGCGCAACCCGCTGGTGGACCCGTTCATCCTGGGTATTTCCGCCGGCGCCGCTTTTGGTTGCGCCGTTTCCGTCGGTTTCCTGCCGGGGGTATCACTGCAACTCATGTCGTTTATCTTCGGCAGCCTGGCGGTAATCATGGCCTGCGCCATGGCTCGTTCCGGCGGAGAAATTTCCCGGCTTTCGCTGGTGCTGTCCGGGGTGATCGTCTCGGCTCTCTTTACGGCCCTGCTCTCCATCATCAAGTTTCTGGTGGATCCGATGAAGCTGCAGAGCATCGTCTATTGGCTGATGGGGAGCTTCAGCCTGGCCGACTGGCCCCAGGTAAAAAGCTCCGGCATAGGCATTCTGCTGGGCTGCCTGCCGATCTTCCTGCTTCGCTGGCGTCTGAACGTGATCAGCATGGGTGACGAGGAGGCCCGTTCACTGGGGGTCAATGTCAGCCGCAAGCGTGTCATCTTCATCGCCGGAGCCACCCTGGCGGTCACCAGCGCCGTGGCGGTCAGTGGAATCATCGGCTGGATCGGGCTGATGGCGCCCCATCTGGTGCGCATGCTGGTGGGGCCGGATCACCGCAGGTTGATTCCTCTGACCATGGCAGGCGGAGCAGCTTTCATGATTGCGGCGGACACGGTGGCCCGCAATCTGAGCAGCGCTGATATCCCGGTGGGGATCATCACCGCCCTGGCCGGGGCACCCTTCTTTATCTATCTCATGCGCCGCGGCGGCGCGGAAAGTTGGGGCAAATGATCCGCGTCGAGAATCTGATATTTCAGCATCCCCACACAACAGCTCCGGTGGTGAACGAGGTTTCCTTTCAGGTAGCGGAAGGAACGCTGGCCGTGCTGCTGGGACCGAACGGGTCCGGCAAGACCACCCTTTTCAAATGCATCGCCGGGTTGTGGCGCCCCGGTTCGGGCCGGGTCATGTTCGACGGCCGCGACATTATGGGGATGAACTTCAGGGAACGGGCAGCCATGCTGGCGGTGGTGCCCCAGGATCATGCCCCGCCCTTCCCCTATTCGGTCTTCGAGGCGGTGCTGATGGGGCGCGCCCCCCATGTGGGACTGTACGCCGCCCCGTCTGAGATTGATGAGGAAGCTGCCCATAACGCCCTACTGGCGGTCGGTGTCAGCCATCTGGCGGATCGCTGCTACACCCGCATCAGCGGTGGCGAACGCCAGCTGGTGCTGATCGCCCGCGCTCTGGCCCAGGATGCTCCATTGCTGCTGCTGGATGAACCGACCTCTCATCTGGACTTCCGCAACCAGCACCTGGTGCTGGAGACGGTGCGGCGGGTTGCCGTGGAGAAGAATCTGACCGTGCTTATGACCCTGCACGATCCGAACCTGACCGCCTTTTTTGCCCACCAGGTGATCATGCTCAAGGAGGGGAGAATCACGGCCGACGGTGCACCGGCAGAGGTGCTGACGGAGGCCAACCTGGGGCAGCTCTACAACATAGGCATCGGCATTCACGACAGCGGTGAACGGCGCTTGATCTATCCGAGGATGACATGATCGAGGTTAACGATATTCGCAAAACCTACGGCAAGGTACCAGCCCTTGACGGCGTCTCCTTCTCCATCGCCCGGGGTGAAGTGTTCGGCCTGCTGGGTCCCAACGGCGCGGGCAAGAGCACCCTGATTCGCATGCTGACCTGCCTGACGAGGCCGGACGGCGGCAGCGCCTCAATCGGTGGTCATGATGTGGTTACGAATGCAGCCGCCATCAAGTCCCTGGTGGGGGTGGTGCCCCAGGAGAACAACCTGGACAGGGATCTGTCGGTGGAAGAGAATCTGCATATCTACGGCATGCTGCATCGTGTCAAGAACCTTTCTCACAGGATTGACGAAGTGCTGGCCGAGGTTGAGCTCTCCGATCGCCGCGACAGTGTCGTCACCAGTCTCTCGGGCGGCATGAAGCGCAGGCTGATCATCGCCCGCTCCCTGTTGAGCGATCCGGCGGCGCTGTTCTTTGATGAACCCTCCATCGGCCTGGACCCCCAGATCCGCCGCCAGCTGTGGGAAATCGTGCGACGCACCGCCAGATCCGGCAGGACCGTGCTCCTGACCACCCACTACATCGAGGAGGCCGACGCCCTCTGCGACCGGATCGGGATTCTGGCCAAGGGAAAGCTGATCGCGCTGGGCAGCCCGGCTGCGCTCAGGGAAATGGTCGGCCCCTATGTGGTTGACCGGATCGACGACAACGGTCGCCTGCTCCAGCACATCTCCGGAACCCGCGAGAAAGCCCACGAAATTGCCCGCAACCTGGAGAACGGCTGCACGGTCCGAAAGACGAATCTTGAAGACGTGTTCGTCAAACTGACCGGGGAGCGGATCGAATGAACCTGCCCGGCTGGTATCCCGTATTCCTGCGTGAAATGCTGCTCTTCCGGCGCAAACTGCTCAAGATGGGCTATCTGGTGTCGGCCATGCTGGTGCCGTTGATCTATCTGGTCGTGTTCGGCTACGGGCTGGGGCGCAGCGTGCGCCTCTCCAGCGGAGACTATCTTTCCTTTCTGATTCCCGGCCTGGTGGCCATGAGTTCCATGACCAACTCCTACACCTGGGTGGCCAGCGCCCTCAACCTGAACCGGCTCTATTTCAAAACCTTCCAATTGTTGATCCAGGCTCCCATCTCGGCAGGGGCCATCATGCTGGGAGAGGTGCTGGCCGGTATGGTCAAGGGACTGTTCGCCGCTTCGCTGCTGATCATCATGGGGCTCTGTTCACCCTCATCGTTCCACCTGACAACGCTCTTGATCATCACCACCCTGCTGAACAGCTTCATGTTCGCCTGCCTGGGGGTGATCACCGGCATGCTGGCCAAAAGCCACGAGGATACCTCCACCTATAACAACTTCTTTATCCTGCCCATGTCGTTTTTCAGCGGCACCTTCTTCCCGCTGGACGGACTGCCGGCTCTGCTCAAGGGGATCATCTTTCTGCTGCCGCTCAGCCACACCAATCTGCTGATCCGCAGGGCGACGCTTGATGGGACCGCCGTCTGTTCCCTGTTGGTGATGCTGGGCTACACCGCCGTCTTTCTGGTGATCGGGACACGGCTGATACGAAATTACAGTGAATAGGCACTTGCGAGGTCAAACCATGAAACTCTTCACCATCATGTGGTCCAACTATATCCCGCCCCTCAAACAGGCCTGCGTTGCCAATGGGGTGGAACTGAGCGCCTGGTCCACCAAACAGGCCAACCAGCACCCGGAGGTGATGGACAGTCTGCGTCGAGCCATGCTTGATTCCGACTGCATCCTGCTTTACCGCACCAGCGACCCGGTCTGGGACGAGCTGGAGGATGATATCCGCATGGCCGGTGAGCGTTGCCCGATCGTGGTGGTGGGGAGCGACCCGACCCTGTGGGGGCTTTCCACAGTCGGCCTGGATGTGGCAGCCACCGCTTACAATTACATCCTCTACAACGGTGACGAGAACCTGGATAACCTGCTCAAATACCTGCGCAGTACGCTCCTGGGTGAAGCTGTTGTCTGCGCCGAGCCCAAACCGGTTCCCTGGGAGGGACTGCACCATCCCCTGCTGGAGGATGTCTTTACCTCGACCGCCGACTATCTGGCAGCCTACCGGGAAATACGGGGCACCCCCACGGCCGGTTGGGTGGGGGTTCTCTATTCCCGCTCCAACTGGGTCAATAAAAACCTGGAGGTGGAAAAGACGCTGGTTACGGAACTGGAGAAGCGTGGCCTGGGCGTGATACCGGCCTTCTTCTACTCCATCAAGGACGCCGGCATGGGCAATCTCAGCGGCGCCGAGTGCATCGAGACCTATTTCCTGGAAGAGGGAAAAACGCTGGTGCAGGGAATCGTCAAGCTGACCTCCTTCTTCCTGGCCAGCCATAGCGGCGGGGTCCGGGAATCGGACGCGCCACCGGGGGTAGAGCTGATGAAGCGGCTCAATATCCCGCTCTTCTCACCGTTGATCTCCTATTACAAAAATGAGCAACAATGGCTGGCAGACCCGGAAGGGCTGGGTGCCCAAGTGGGATGGAGCATGGCCATGCCCGAGTTCGAAGGGGTGATCGAACAGATGGTGGTGGGCGCTTCCAGCGGAACCGGCAACCCGGAGGAGGATCGCTATCTGCCGCTGACCGGCCGCATGGAGCGCTTTGCCGCACGAGTGGCCTACTGGCTGACTATGGGGCAAAAACCGGTTGCGGAGCGCAAGGTTGCCTTCATCCTGCACAACAATCCCTGCGTCTCGGTGGAAGCCAGTGTGGGGGGCGGCGCTCACCTGGACACACTGGAGAGCGTGGCCCTGATCATGGGGCGCATGCAAGAAGCGGGCTACGCCATCACCCCGCCGGCCAGCGGCAAGGAACTGATCGACACCATCATAGAGCGCAAGGCCATCTCCGAGTTCCGTTGGACAACTGTAGAGGAGATTGTCACCAAGGGGGGCGCGCTGGACTTGCTGGAAACGAAGCGCTACCTGCCCTGGTTCGAAGAACTTCCCCAGGCCACGCAAGTGAAGATGTGCGAAGCCTGGGGCAACCCGCCCGGCGAAGAAAAAGATGGCGTTCCTGCCGCCATGGTCCATGACGGCAAGATCCTGATCACCGGAGTGAAGTACGGCAATGCCGTGGTCTGCGCCCAGCCCAAGCGGGGCTGCGCCGGTCCCAAGTGCGACGGCCAGGTCTGCAAGATACTGCACGACCCGGACATCCCGCCGCCCCATCAGTACGTGGCCACCTACAAGTGGCTGGCCCGTGAGTTCGGCGTTGATGTGATCATCCATGTGGGCACCCACGGCAACCTGGAGTTTCTCCCCGGTAAGGCCACCGGCCTTTCATCGGGCTGTTTCCCGGACATCGGCATAGACAGCATGCCGCATCTCTATATCTACAACGCCGACAACCCGCCGGAAGGGACCATTGCAAAGAGGCGCAGCTACGCCACCCTGGTTAACCACCTGCAGACGGTGATGGTACCGGGCGAGCTGTACGGCGATCTGGAAGCCATCGAACGGCTGCTGGAGGATTACCGGCGTTTCAGGACGGTTGAGCCGGCCAAGGCCCATACCATCTCCCACATGCTGGCCGAAAAGGTCAAGGGGCTGCAGCTGATCAAGGGGGAGGTCACCCACGACAATGTGGAGCAGAAGGTGGACGAGATCCACAACGCCCTGGTCATGCTCAGGGGAACCCGCATACCCAAGGGGATGCATATTTTCGGTAAGCTGCCCGAAGGTGAGAGGTTGGCAGAGTTTGTCTATGCCATCGTGCGCTACGAGAACACGCCCGATTCATTGCGTGGGCTGACGGCCAGTGTTCTGACTCGCATGCCCGGAGAGGATGAAGATGTTTACCGGGAGCGGGTGGACGGGGCTGCTCGAAGGATCTGCAATGAGTATCTGGAAGAGGGGATTCCGCTGACGGAGGGGTTAGCCGCCCTTCGACTCCGCTCAGGGAGCGGCCAACGTCCAGAGAGCGAAACCGAAGAAACCGAAGCCACTACCATCACCTCCGTCCAAGCCTTCATCGGCTCGGTGCGTGACAACATCCTGGCCTCGGACGAGACC
>JACAAY010000120.1 GCA_013377095.1 Desulfuromonadales bacterium | reverse complement strand
GCAACGGCACCGGCTATCGTGGACGCTCGGCAATCGTCGAACTCCTTGAACTGAATGACCAGATCCGCGATCTGGTCATCAGAAAGGTACCGACAACAGAGCTCAAGCAGGCGGCGCGCGACTCAGGTGTTGTGTTCCTGCGTGACTCGGCAGTTGAAAAAATGATGGCCGGCGAAACGACTCTCAAGGAGATCAACCGCGTCACCTTTGTTGAGTGAGGTGAACAGACAGTTGAGATACCGTTACCACTGTGTCGATAAAGAGGCATCTGCCAGCGTCTGAGTTGGAAGGCAAAGGGGGAATTGCGCATTATTTTCGACAAACAAACCATCCTTCAGGAGTTGATAAATCTTTTCCTTCGAAACCGGGCAGCTGAAAAAGTATCCCTGCATCTCATGACAGTTGAGTAATCTGAGAAAATCCATCTGTTCCCTTGTCTCAACCCCTTCCGCGATAACATCCATTTTCAAGCTGTGAGCCAGGGCGATAATTGCCTCTGATATGGAGGCATCATCGGGATTTGTTGTAATGTCGCGGATAAACAATTGATCGATTTTGAGCCGGTCTATGGGGAAATTTTTGAGATAGGTCAGCGAGGAGTACCCGGTGCCAAAATCATCAATAGCCAGGTGCACGCCGAGCGATTTAAGCTCCCGCAGCATGGTGGCGGCGCTGGCAGCATTTTCCATGAGTACGCTTTCGGTCAATTCAAGCTCAAGATTGACCGGACTCAATCCCGTTTCTTCCAGAACCTGCCGTACCAATACTGTCAAATTGCCCTGCTTGAACTGAACTCCCGAGATATTGACCGCTACACGAATGAAGGAATAACCGGCATCAATCCAAGACTTTGCCTGCGCGCAAGCGGTACGCAGCACCCACTCGCCGATGGGTACGATGAGACCGGTTTCTTCCGCAACCGGAATAAATTTTCCCGGTGAAACCTGGCCCATTTCGAAGTGATTCCAGCGCAAAAGCGCTTCCATCCCGACAATGCACCCATTTCTCGTGTCGATCTGGGGTTGATAACTCAAAGAAAATTCTTCCCTTTCCAAAGCCCTCCTCAGGTTGGATTCAAGCGACATGCGCTCGACCGCCCTCTGATTCATGTCCTGGGAGAAAAATTTATAGGTATTCTTTCCGGCGTCCTTGGCAGCGTACATGGCGGTATCCGCATTCTTCAGCAGATTGCCGACATCTTCACCGTCCAGGGGAGCAATGGCTATTCCAATACTCGCAGTAATAAACAACTCCTGTCCGCCAAGCTCAAATGGCAAGGATAACGCGTCCATAATATCCTGTGTCGCATGGGAAACATCCTGCTCATGCTGCACGGCTGAAAGCACAATCACAAATTCATCACCGCCCAGCCGTGCAAAGGTGTCGCTTGCACGCAGACGTTTCTTTAACCGTTCTGCAACGGCTTTGAGCAATTTGTCACCACCGGCATGCCCCAGGGTGTCGTTTATCCATTTAAAGGAATCGATATCAAGAAAGATGACCCCAACTTTCTTTCCTTCCCGTTTGGCCTGCTCCAGGATCTGGTTCAGGCGATCATACAGGAGTGTCCGGTTGGGAAGGCCGGTCAGGGAATCAAAATATGCCAACTGCTGTATATCCTGTTCGGCCTGTTTTCGCTCGGTCACATCCACTGCCGCAAAGCTGAAGCGGTGACAGGAGGAGATTGAATCGTAGATAGGGCTGATACTGCACTGATACCAGTAGGTCAGGTTGTGACAGGGAAACTCGTATTCAAAGGAGATGGGTTCCCTGTTATGGAGACAGTAGCGGAAAATCTCGATCAAATGCCGTCGGAGTTGATCGGAGCAGCCCAGTTCCCTGGCGCTTTTGCCGTTCATTTCTTCCAGGCTGAGACCGTATAATTCTGCAATCCGTTTGTTTGGCATGCAGTAGATAAAATCATCGTCCCTGAGTTCAATGACACTCATCTGTATGGCATTTGCATTAAAAAAACCCCGCAAAGTTGATTCACTTTCCCGCAACGCCTCCTCTGCCAGTTTGCGTCCGGAAATATCGCGACTGACACCGCGATATCCGCACAGATCTCCTCTCTTGTCCAGTATGGGAGCGCCACTGGTTTCCAGGGTGATCTGATGCCCTGCCTTGTGCAGATTGGTGTTTTCGATAAATGAAAATGGCATGCGGAATGTCGCAAAGTTGTGGATGATCTCCCTGATACCGCAGGCCTCCTCCTCGGGCATGAGATCAAAAGGTGTTTTTCCGATTATTTCGGAAGGTTCATATCCCAGTATCTCGTTAACCTTGAAACTGGAGTAGGTGAAGACATGGTTTTCGTCGGTTTGCCATACCCAGTCGCTGATGGTTTCCACAAGGTCTTTCAGCCGATCCTCGCTCGCCTGCAATGCATCCATGACTTTTACGCGTTCGGCTATCTCTTCATGGAGCTTCACATTGACCTTGATCAGATCCGAAGTGCGTTTCTGCACCATCTTTTCGAGGTTTTCCTGATCCTTGGAGCGCTCGTCAGCTGTCTTCCTATGCTCTTCGATTTCTTTCTGTAATTGATGACTGGTTTTTTCATATTTATTCCGAAAAAAATAAACGGCAACGGAAGCCATAATGCTGCTGAAGGTCAGGGTTATGATGAGATTCATGTATTATTGTCCAATGAAGCCAGCAGAAAAACACCGGTGGTTTTGAACAGCATGGTGTGGATAGTGTTGAGTCCGGTCAATACTATCTCGGCGTTTTTTTCCTCCCGAATTTTTTTGAAACAACGCAGTAGCAGAGCAATGCCCATGGAGTTTATTCTGCCAACCTGACTGAAATCCAGTTTGACGATTGTTTTTTCAACCAGTGCTGGTATCTCCTTGAAATTTGTTTCGGCATGAATATCGATATTTCCCTGAAAGACGAAGCTATCAAATGATTGATTTCTTTTGATATCCATTACAAAGTTTGTTTTTTGCATGCGTGCCTACCTCGAATGTATAGAGTACAACTCGACATGTGTTGACCATGTCAGCCCTAATTACATCATAATCAGGTAGCTAGGTTGTACTGCCGGTTGTGATATGAAAACCTTTCTTTTCGACAAGGTTTTCCGCTGTCAGGAGCTTGACCTGACCACCAACGACCGTTTGCCTGCCCGGATCAATATGGACGTGCAGGTGATCGAGAAACCGCCAGATAATAAAAAGGCCCCGGCCGCCGTTTTCTTCGCAGAATTCATTGCTGTCATGGTTTACTGCAAGACATTCCAGTACCGCATCGGGAGAAAGACTGCCCCAATTATCCTCCATCTCCATGGCAATGCATTCTCCATCAAACCCATACCGCAAGATGATGGTTTCCCTCGCATCGATCTGGCGAAACTGCCCTTTCGCATAGATAAAAGCGCCGTTTTTCTGGTGGGGCGCACCATAGAGGGCATTTTCAAACATCTCATCCACAAGCAGGGCGCCTTTTTGCCTGAGCAGCTCGATTTCAGGACCATCGCCGCTGATCAGCTCCTCCAGGCCGCTGATAAGCTCCTCCTTCTGTTCCGAAGAAGAAACCCTGAATTCATAGGTTTCAGTTCCCGGTTTCAAATAGTCACGTATCTTCAATGGTTTGCCTTCGATAAGTTTTGATACTGCCGTACACAGCTGCGCCGACTCCCTGTCGACATTCAATAGATGGCTGCTTTCCGGATTTATAACAAGATGCCTGACATTGTCCCGCACCAGAGGCTGAAGAGGAGGAAAATCATCCGAACTCGAAGCGAGCAGGAGGAATTCGCTGTTGGGAAACCATTCCCGGATATCTTCGATCAGGCTGGGGGATGCATTCGGGTAGAGCCGTGTGGAAATGATAATTAACGGGGAATAAATATCCATTCCGAGCAGGCTGGACATGGTCTCCGCGAGATCCTCAATGCGAAGCATGTGTATGGTAGGGGATATCTTGTTGAAATAGGGCGACCAGAGATCAATGTCCTGATCATCTTTGATTATGGCTAATACAACTCGCTTCACTTTGTACCTCCTGGCAATCACTACGTATCCGATGTAATAAGGTTACTGGGTTACAACTACCATGGCCGTAACATCATCCTCGACCGTGGAAGATCCGCTGAAGTCCAGGACGCTTTCGAAAAGGAGGGTTTTCAAGGCGACCGGCGACAGATTGTTCCCCTCAATCAGGAGTTTTTCCAGTCTCGAATAGCCAAAGTCTTCACCATGCTGATTCATGCATTCAATCAGGCCGTCGGTATAGAGAAACAAGCTGTCCCCTGCGTTAAAATCGATAGTGAATTCCTGAAAGCAGCAGTCCGGCTCAAAACCCAGGGGAAAACCGGAACAGTACTGGAGTTGTTCCAACTGGTTTACATTCCTTCGGTAAATATAGGGAAAGTTATGACCGGCGTTTGCAAAGGAGAGGCGCTTCTCCTCAACATCAATGAGCATGATCAGGCAGGTCATGAGCAGTGTTTGCCGGGCAGTCGCGATTACGGCTCTGTTCATCCCCTGCAATAACCCGGAGGGTGTTGTAACACCCATTGATATCAGGGTGTGCAGACTGGCTTTTGCGGCGGTTGTAACCATACCGGCCTGAACGCCATGGCCGCTCACGTCGGCAATGATCAGCCCAAGCCGGTTGTCTCCGAATGTGAAATAATCAAAAAAATCCCCTCCTATTTCGGATGAGGTAATAATCCCCGAACAGATGGAAATCCCATTGAACGTGAATTCAGAAACGGGAAGCAATTCCTGCTGGATCCTGCTTGCCATGGCAACTTCGTCCCGTAACCGTGCGCTCAGATTAACCACTCTTTCGTATAACATGGTCTGACTTTTCGAAATTTGCATCATCAGGTCGGAAACGGTAACTATTCCACGACAGAAACCATCCTCCACAATCGGAAAACAGTCGATCTCCAGGGCAGGGTCACTCTCCAGAAGCTTTTTCAGGGCACGGTGAATATCGAGATTCGGATCCATCACCAGGGAATGTTCCGCGGGCAACGAGCAGACCGTTTTGTTACCATAGAGTTCAAGCGCGAACTTGTGGCTCAATTGTTTGAAAAAAAGTGTCTTGCGAGTGATGAATCCGCAAAACTGCCCTTGGGACACAACCGGGAGCGCAATCAGGGCGCTGTCCTTCTGAAACATACCCACGATCTGATTGATTTTAATGTCCGGGGGTATCTCCCTGCATCCAACGGCGATATCCCACAGCTTGGGAATATGTTCCCCATCGCTCTTCATTGTTTGTGTACCTGCCGATCATTTTTTAATATCGAGATTCAAACAAAAAAACCGCCTCATTTAGTAAGAAAGGCGGGTACAAGTTCGGCTGTTGCGCATGCAACGGCATTTTTTGCACTTCGACAGCCCCTCTGCCCGTTATGGGAGGTAGCTTTGCGACATCCGGTTACCCGGATTTTGCCTTTTCGGTGATAAGCTATTCCGTTGTGCGGTAATCAGCGTTACGAAGTCAAAATATCTCCCCATGAATATTCAGTTCAGTTTCTAATTAAATAGCACAGTATTGATGCGACTCTGTTTCATTCTTGAAAATATTGAGACACATTTCAGCTGTTATGACTGGAGAAGTGACATGGGGGAAAGACGGGCGGGAAAAGATAGATACATAAGAAAATCAGACGCGTATATTACCAGGCGTACGCGCCAGATACGCGATGAGGGGTGATTGAGAAATACTAAATGGAACCGGTCAGTTACACCCTCGCCGCAACTTCCGTCCAGAGCGCGTTGAATATTTCAGCGGCGCCGCTTTTGGGAGCGAACAGGCCGACGGGAGCCCTTTTTACACCCATGCTCTCGATGATTGAGAGATAGGGGATGCTCGTATGCAGCAAACCCTTCATATCAGCCTGCCCCAAACCAAGGGTATCCAGATGCAGTTTCTTGCGTTTGTCCACCATGGAGAAGAAGGGCATGACCTTGAGCGTCAGTTTTTTATGTTCGTTGACATAGTCGAGAATCTGATCGTAGGTGCGCAGCGAGAGGGTGGTTGGGATGAGTGGCACCAGCATGGCGTCGGATGAATTAAACACATTTTCAGAAACCAGTGAAAAGCTGGGAGGGCAATCCAGAAACAGAACGTCATACTCATCTTCAAAGCGGCTCAGAAATTCGGACATGCGCTTTTTGGGTTTTTTTTCGCTATCGAGAAACAGATCCATGTGCCGATAGGAAAAATCCGACGGCAGCAGGTCCAGGTTTTCAATAGCGGTCTCTTTTACCAGTTCGCCAATCGCTTTGGTTTTGAAGAGGTTCTTCGTCCCTCCCCTGACCTTGGGCTTCACATTCAGGTAGTAGCTGGCAGCCCCCTGGGAATCCAGGTCCCACAACAAGGTCTTTTTTCCGCTCAATGCGCAGGAGTAAGCCAGGTTTACGCAGGCAGCGGTTTTTCCAACACCACCCTTGATATTGTAGAGTGCAATCACTTTCACCGATAACTCGCTTTCTTTTTCCGGCGAGCAGAGTGAGACTCTGGCGGAAAAATCGGGGTAGTACGGAGCTGGCTGTGTTTTGTCATCAGTTCTCAATACAGAAGACCGAAATCTTTATACACCCATCTTTACCGAATGGAACTATTTTTCATAACAATGCATCGCTGTCCCGTTTTCCACACACATGTCAAATCCTCAGGCACACACGTTCTTCAGGGATTTCCGGGCTTTTTTCAACCTCTTGCCGACACCTTTAAATCCGGCGTCGTTCAAACCAGCAAAACGCTTCTCTGCCTCTGTCAATCCCTTTTCCGCCTTCTTTATTCTGGTTTCCATCCTGCTTTCCACCATCTCAAGGGTGGAGATCATCTTAACCAACTCCCGCTCCACATTTTTTCCGTTCTTGCTGGCAACCTGATCCATATAACGGTCGTGTACGCTGAAGGCAAACGCCTGGACCTGACGTCTCAGGCTTACCAACCGCTGCTTCAATTCTCCAATTTTTTCCGCTTTGCTTTTTGGGGGTTCTTCGACCATCTCTCCGGCCAACGCAACGGACTGTCTGATGATCGACCCAACCAGCCCCGGATTTACTCCCTGGATCTTATTCAAACCGTCCTCTCCGGCGGCAACGATTTTGGCAAAGGTATCGTAACCGCCCTCCACCAGACTCCGCGACAGCACCGCCCCTATACCCTTTATTTTACGCAGTTCTTTCATTTCAGCTTCCATGGTACCTCCTCGACTGCTTTTGTCATGCGCCCTCCACCCCGTTTGAAGATGACCGGTCATTACGATTCATTTCATTCATAGCTGTACACAAGGCTCCGTAGAATAAAAAATTACATAGCCTTGAATTTGTTGCGCAATCGTTACACACAACAGTCCTGTTACGCGCTATCATGTTCTCATTAAGACCCGAAACGCTGTAACGCTGTTTCAGATTATTGAGGAGCCTGGATACCAGTAATGACTTCCAAACACCATACAACCTTCAAGATCCCCCACATCTCACGCTTTTCACCGATCAGCATCGTGCTGGTCTATGCCCTGATCGGCACACTCTGGATCCTGTTTTCCGACAATGTCACCGGCATGCTGGTCAGGGAGGCAGCCTCATTCAAAAGCATTTCTCTTGTCAAGGGAGTCCTGTTTATTCTGGTGACAAGCGCCCTGCTCTATCTGCTGATCCATTTTTTCATCAAGGAAGTCCGCACATCCGGCAATATCCTGCAGGCCGCCTTCCAGTCCTCGCCGGACGCCATCAACATCAAGCGGCTCCGGGACGGCGCGTTTCTGAAGATAAACAGTGGCTTCACGAAAATTTTCGGTTTTAGCGAGGTTGACACCATCGGCAGAAACGCCGATGAACTGGCAATCTGGTACGATTCCGCGGACCGGCTGCGCCTGGACAAACTCCTGGAGCATGAATCCGTGGTCCATGATTTCCATGCCCTGTTCCGGACAAAGTCAGGCGAACTGTTCAGGGGGAGCCTGACCTCCCAAAGGGTGAAACTGGAGGGAGAGCAATGCCTGGTGACCATCGTTCGTGACCGCACCGCGGAACTGGAAGCTCGGGAGGAAATCGAAAAGCTGGCAAATTATGACACTGAAACCGGGTTGCCCAACCATAGCCTTTTCATGGACCGCCTGGAACAAACCATAGAGCTGGCAGCACGTGAGCGGAACAAAACCGTTATCATCTATATCAACCTGACCGGATTCAAGGCGGTTGTGGATGTACTCGGCCACTCCGGCGGATGCGAGGTGCTGAAGGCCATCTCCCACAAGATAGTGGCAGCCGTGCGCCAGCATGACAGCGTTGCCCGCATCCAGCATGACGAGTTTGCCGTTCTGCTGGGAGGAGTGAACAATGACGGGGATGTGGACCTGGTGCTGAACCGGCTCCAGCAGATCTTTGCACTTCCGCTGCCGGTTGAGGGGGGCGAATTCGCCATCCCGGTCTGCATGGGCGTGGCCTGTTTTCCGAGCGATGGCTTGACCGCCGAGATCCTGGTCCAGAACGCCCACATCGCCATGAACCAGGCCCGCCAGGCCGACATATCCCTGCAGTTCTATTCCGAGTCCATGAACAAGAAAGCCATCCAGCGTTTCGCCATTGAAACCTGCATGCTGCGCGCCATTGACGATGGCGAATTTTTCCTCTGCTATCAACCCAAGCTTGCCATAAATGGCCTTGATCTGACAGGGATGGAAGCTCTGGTGCGCTGGCGAAGACCGGGAGAAGGAATCATTCCCCCCGACCGATTTATTGCCGTTGCCGAAGAAAACGGCATGATCGTGAAGTTGGGCGCCTGGATCCTGCGTGAAGCCTGCCGGCAGAACAGGGCCTGGCAGGACGCCGGATTGCCACGGATGACCGTCTCGGTCAACATATCCGCCCGGCAACTGCGCGAAAACACGTTTGTGGAGCAGGTCGTTCACACACTGAACTCAACCGGATTGGCGCCCTGCTACCTTGACCTCGAGCTCACCGAAAGCGTCGTGATGGCCAATTCCGACGAGATTGTCCTGAAGTTGACCAGACTGAAACAGCTGGGTGTCAGCATTTCAATTGACGATTTCGGCACTGGTTACTCCTCCCTTTCCTATCTCAAACACCTGCCGATTGATTTTATAAAAGTCGACCGCTCGTTTGTGAGGGATATAGCCCATGATCCGGACGACAAGGCGATTGTTAAAGCAGTTATTGCCATGGGGCACGCACTCGGTCTCGGTGTTATTGCGGAAGGGGTCGAGACAGTTGAACAACTTGAATTTTTACGGAAATACAAATGCAACGAAGCCCAGGGGTACTATTTCTCGAAACCGCTGGAATCCGATCAATTCGAAGAATTCCTGCATCGGAGAAATCCGGGAAAAGCGTTTTTTCGGGCGGATACACGTCCGCTTCTGCAGAGTGTTCCCCTGAAAACAGTCACCACTCACACCGTCAACCGCACGCTTGCCCCCCCGGCGCCATCGGCACTACACAATCCGGAATGCATCGGAGACGTCTGTCTCCCGATTCCCCCGGCTCACCCCAGCGACAACCTTGCAAGCGTCCTAAAACGCTTTCAGACGGAAAAAGAACTCCTGGTACTGCCGGTTGTTGAGGATGGGCGGATTGTCGGAATACTCAACCGGTCAATTTTTCTTGAGGAACACGTCATCGGGATGCACGGTTTCGCCTTTCAGATCAATCATTCCAAAAAAATGCGCGACCTGATGGTTTCCGTTGCACTGGTGCTGGAAGCAACGACCCCCATCAGAAATGCGAGCCTGGCAATACAGGGTCTGGGGGGAAACAGCCGGATTGACAACGTCTGCGTGACTCGCAACGCATTCTATGAGGGAATCATTGATGTCAACCGTTTCATCAGCGCCATCACCGAGATCAATCTGAGCCTGGCCAAGGGGGCCAATCCGCTGACCGGTTTGCCGGGAAACGAATGCATTCAGCGTGAGATCGATCAACTGCTGAAGTCAGGCAAGGACTTTGATATCGCCTATATCGATATCGACAACTTCAAGCCCTACAACGATTATTACGGTTTCGAGAAGGGTGACACCGTCATAAAGGTACTGGGCGAGATTATAACGAATGCAATACACGCAACACCATCCGAAAAACCGGATTTCTTCGGCCACATTGGCGGTGATGATTTTATCATCATAACCGAGCCGCACAGGTCCCAGAGTCTGGTTTCACGTATCATACAGGCCTTTGAGGAGCATCGTCCGGCGCTTCATGGGACAGGTGACTTTACCGCCGGATACTACACCGCCTTCAACCGCAAGGGGGAATCTGAGACGTTTCCCCTGCTGTCGCTTTCCATCGGGATCGTCAATACCCTGCTCACGCCGGTGGATTCCTACGGCCGCCTGGCGTCGCTCTCCACGGAAGTCAAACGACTGGCAAAAAAACAGAACGGTTCTTCGATTTTTCTCAACCGGAGAGTGCGGGAGACGGGGGTTTCCGATGAGTATCTCCTCTCCCACCGCAGCGAGTCCTGCTCATGACACTATCGTTCCGAAACAGCATGCAGATTCTCTAACCAGCTATTCCAGAAGAACAAAATTCCCCCACAAGGACAAGGCATGACCATCAAGTCAAAGCTCTACATCAGCTCATTCATCAGCATCATCGGCATCATCGGCATATCCGTCCTCAGCCTGGTAACGATAACCATGGTCAAGGACAAGATCACGCTGCTCACCTCCCAGTCAACACCGCTCCAGGTAAAAACCGTCCAGTTTCAGCAGACAGTGGAAAAGCTCTCCGCCGACCTGTTGCAACTCGGTCTTTCCAATGACCAGCAGGATGTCAAACAGATTTCCGCCTCCATCACACGCAACCGGGAAAACCTGGAAAAAATTCACACCGAAATCAACAATCTGAAAAAAATGCCCCTGGAAACCGATGTTTTTTCCGAACTGCACGATCAAGTACTAAAGGCAACCGATGAAAAATTCAAGAGCATGGCGCTCTTCCATGAGGAGACAGCCAAGGTAAACAACGCCATGTCTCGAGTTGACAAATCTCTGGTCGGCCTGAAGGATATCATTTCCGGCTTGATCAGCACCGCCTCGCGACGCACAGCCAGCGCCACCAAGACCCTCAACGAGACGATCAGCGACAAAAGCAGTGTCCCGGACATGCTGGCAAATGTTCAAAACTATCGCAACGAAGTTGACCATGACGTGGAACTGAATAAAAGAATCAACGCGATCAACGACATCGTCTATTCCATCGGCGTCGATGCCAAGCTGCTGGATGCCAAAGCCCGCATGGTCATGCTGAGCGGAACCCCGGCCGAACTGGACAGGGCAACAGCGGAGATCCAGACAACCCAGGCCCGTATCGCCCGTAATGTCAACAGTGTCGGCAAGGCCGTCAGGGAGATCAAGAGCTCCGGTTTTGTTGACGACACTATCGCTTCCATAAATGCCGCTGTAGGCAGTGCCGGAACGTCATTGCGCACCATTGCGGCCTCGCAACGCAAGGTGCTGGAAACCATGGCCTTTGTCGAGCAGACGACCAGGAAAATCAAGGATGTTGCCATGGAGCAGAGCCGCAAGAGCGAGGCCAACGTCCAGACAACCGCCCTGGAGCAGGGGCAGTTCGTCAAGATCGTCGGTGAACGGGTGGACATGTTCAAAACGCTGCTCGTGGTGGCGGCCCTGTCCATCATTGCCCTGGCGCTGGTACTCAGCATCAGCACCGTGGTATCAATCAACCGTTCCCTTAAAACCATGACCGACACTATCGTCTTGATCGCGGAAACAGGGGACTTTACCAAGACCATCACCATCAAGAACAAAGATGAATTCGGCACGACCATGCAGGCCTTCAACACCCTGATCGCCTCGTTTACCAGGATTATCAGCACGGTTTCCCATTCATCAACCCAGTTGACCGCCAGTTCCCATGATCTGACCGGCACGGCCCAAACGATTCACACATCCATCGACTCCCAGGCATCCAGTATCAGCCAGGTATCAGCCGCCACCCAGGAGATGTCGCAAACCGTCACCATGATCACCAACAATGTGACCAGGATCGCGGAATCTGCCATGGATGCGCGCGAGGTTGCAATCAGTGGGGCTGACGTGGTTGCCAGGACCGGTCGCGAGGTACAGGAGATAGCCAGGGCGGTGGAGGAATCGACCGGATTCATGCGGACGCTGCAGGAGCATTCGCAGCAGGTGGGGGAAATAGTTGACGTGATCGTGGAGATCACCGACCAGACCAACCTGCTGGCCCTGAACGCGGCCATCGAAGCGGCCCGGGCCGGGGATTACGGACGTGGATTTGCCGTGGTGGCCGGCGAGGTTCGCAAACTGGCCAACAACACTGCCGAAGCCACGGTCGGAATCACAGAACGGATCAAGCGTATTCAGGCAGACACCCACATGGCCGTCAATGCGATGCAGAACAGCCTGGGGCGGGTAAAATTGGGCGTGGAATACTCTGACCAGGCGGGAAATTCCCTGAGAAAAATCGTCGACAGCGTTGCCACACTCCAGGAGATGACCGGGGAAATATCGGCGGCCACAAGTGAACTGGCTCACACAGCCGATGAAATCAGCTCCGACATCGTTTCCATTGAGAAGTCATCGTCGGAAACACTACAGGCAGCAGCCTGCATTGCCAAAGAGTCCGAAACCCTGACCCGGCTTGCCATCGACCAGAAGAATGAAATCAGCCGTTTCACGTTTCAAGATGACACTCGACAGGAACGGCTTGCACCTACAACAGTCCAACCGGATGTAAATGTCCGGTCACAGCTGGGTCGATTCGCTGAAACTCCGAAAATTCTAGCAGCTTAAGACACTGTGTTCAGAGCAGCAATAAACCAGTGGGCGGATCGTATGCTTTAAGAACGTCAAGATTAGTACAGGTGAAACATTCCCATCACATAGAGGACAATCTCGATTGCGATCAGGATGATGATGATCCACTCCAGGCGGGCGGATCGTCGGGCATGGGAGAGGC
>JACAAY010000012.1 GCA_013377095.1 Desulfuromonadales bacterium | reverse complement strand
GAACAGTGGAGATGGATCAGGCGGATATCTCGAAATCCACAGTGGATGTCAGCATAGAAACCGCCTCGATCACGACCGGTATTGACAGGCGTGACAATCATCTGCGCAGCGCCGATTTTTTTGACGCGGCAAAATTTCCGATTATGAAATTCACGGCAACGGCTATCGAAAAACTTGGAGCTGACAAGCTGAAACTAAGCGGAAATCTGACCATAAAAGGGGTCACCAAGCCGGTTGTTCTGACAGTGGAAGGTCAGGCCAGTGAGGGGCGGGGCGATTTCAGCCGGGCTGTGTCCGCCACGGCCACCATCAATCGCCAGGATTTCGGTGTAAGCTATGGCGCGGTTATCGGCGATGAGGTTTTCATCACCATAACCACCCAGTTGAACAAACAGTAGCATCTGAAGGATCAGCTCGCCTCCCCTGGCTCTGTCCCATGTGTCCGGGGAGGCGGATCATCAGCCGTTTGCCGTTGCTGCGAGCCGAAATTGGCCTCGTTGTGGACGCGACCGAAAATCCGCTTTCCGGAGTTGTCCCTATAATGCGCCTATTACAATCCCTTTCCTGTCTGCTCCTGTTTCTCATCACCGCCTGCGCAGCTGTTCCGAAAGCACCGCTTGTCTTTGCACCCGGCAGTGCCATCGATACCCTATCAGCATCGGTTTCGCTCTCAATTCATTCCCGCACCGGAAACATGTCCGGTAATGGACTGATGACCTATCATCGGCCTGACCAGTTCCATTTTGTCATGCTCTCCCCCTTTGGTTCGACGGTACTGGAAGTTTTTGCCCTGGGCGAGCAGCTTACGCTGGTATATCCGTCGCAATCAGTGGCCTTCACGGGACACTTCGATGAACTGCCCGAGGGGAGTGGCATGCAGGGCTGGCGTCTGCTGCGGTGGGTTATGGACGCGCAGCCGTCCGCACTGCCCGCTCAGAGTGGAACCATCGAACGCATGAGCAGCGCGGTTGGCCAGGAAACCGTCACTTTTGACTCCGGTTTGGTGTCGGCCAAGAGTACTCCTGCCGGTGATCGGGTTGACTTCAGAACGTATGAACTGGTGAATGGTGTACCCTTTGCCTTGGAACTTGAAATGCAGACCAGGTACCATGACCGGATCCGGCTGGTTTTTGATGAACCGGAGATCAATACGACACTTGACGGGGCCGCCTTTGTCCCCCGGCTTGACGGCCTGAGGCTGCTGCCGCTCTCGGCCATACCCCTGACTGCTGCACCGGGCGTCGCAAAGGAATAGAATGGCGGAAAAAAGGAGGTGTTCGATGTACACTCTGGAACCGGCTGTCTGCGCCGATCTGATCAACAAGTCAAAGTCCACGGTCGTTCTGACCGGGGCGGGCATATCCACTGCCGCGGGCATACCTGATTTCAGGGGACCGAAGGGGTTGTACGTCACCAGACGTTATGACCCGGAACTGGTTTTTGAGATTCACAATTTCCATCGCTCGCCGGAATATTTCTACGAATTCACCAGTGATTTTGCCAGCGCAGTCAAGGATATTGACCCCACCTTTACCCACGGTTTTCTAGCAAGACAGGAACGGGCTGGATTGCTGGCAGGAATCATCACCCAGAATATCGATATTTTGCACCAGCTGGCGGGAAGCAGCAACGTGCTGGAACTGCATGGCTCCTATCGCTCCGCAACCTGCCAGTCGTGCCGCACACAACTCAGTGAGTTGAACTATGACTGGTGGATTGACTCCATGCGTGACAGTACCCGGCCACCCATAGTCCACTGTCCCACCTGTGGCGGTCTTTTGAAGCCGGATATCGTTTTTTTCGGAGAATCGGTCAACGGCTATGACAGGGCCGAAGCCATGGTGTCCGGATGTGATCTTCTGCTGGTGCTGGGGTCATCCCTGAATGTTACCCCGGCCTCGCTGCTGCCCTACAGCACTTCGGCCGCCACGGTTGTCGTCAACCGTGGCGCTGTCATGCTGCCGCCCGGCCCGCAGCGTTTTTTTGTTGATGAAGACCTGGATGTCTATTTCAGAAAAGTCGCGGAGCATGTGACATTTTGAGTTCCGCCATTTTCCCAAGCGGGTGCCGGTCTGTTGTACGTACTGTTTGTTTGAGAGGAGCAGAATGAATATGATCCCGGAACGGGTTGAGCGGATGACGTCCTTTATTGTCATGGATGTTCTTGAAAAGGCCCAGGAGATGGAGCGGGCAGGGATTGATGTTATCCACCTTGAGGTGGGAGAACCGGACTTCAACGTGCCCGAATGCGTCAGTGCCGCCATCTGCAGGGCGGTGTGTGACGGTCATACCCATTATACCCATAGCCTCGGTATGGTTGAGCTGCGGGAGGCGATCTGCGAACAGTACGAAAAGTGTTATGGCGTTTCGGTTCACCCGGATCAGGTGGTGGTGACTTCCGGTACCTCACCGGCCATGTTCAGCATGTTTTCAACGCTGCTTCACAGCGGCGACGAAGTCATTATTTCCGATCCGCACTATGCCTGCTATCCCAACTTTATTGAGTTTCTGGAGGGCAAGGTCGTGACCGTGCCGGTGTTCGAAGAGGACGGTTTTCAGTACCGGCCGGAAGTCATCCGTGCCAGGATAACGGACAGAACCAAAGCCATCCTGATCAACTCCCCCGGCAACCCTACCGGTACGGTGCTGTCGGCAGATCGCATGCAGGCGATCAGCGGGCTGGGTCCCTACTGCATCTCCGATGAAATCTACCATGGACTGAACTATCAGGGACGTGAGCATACCATCCTGGAATTTACCGATCACGCCTTTGTGCTAAACGGTTTTTCAAAGATTTTCGCCATGACCGGTTTACGTCTGGGGTATCTTATCGCTCCCCGGCCATTTATTCGCCCGTTACAGAAACTTCAACAGAATTTTTTTCTGGCGCCCAATTCAATCGTGCAGATTGGTGGGATAGCCGCTCTGAAAGAGGCGGACGCCGATGTGCTCAGGATGAGGAATACCTACGATCAGCGCCGGCGCTACATGATCGATCGGCTCAGGGCCATCGGCTTCGGCATACCGGTTGAGCCGACCGGAGCGTTTTATGTGTTTGCCAATGCCAAACATCTCTCAACCGATTCCTATGCGCTCGCCTATGACATTCTGGAAAAAGCCCGCGTGGGTGTGACACCCGGCATCGATTTCGGCAAGGGAGGCGAGGGGTACCTGCGTTTTACCTATGCTAACTCGCTCGAAAATATTGCCGAAGGTCTGGACAGGTTGGAGAGGTATGTGGCAGAAAGACAACAATAATCAGTGGTAGGGTTGGCGATACATTCTGTCCTTTTCCGAGTTGATACTGAAAGAGAGGTTTGTAATGAAAACTGCGCGTGTCCTGTTGCTGATGGTTCTCTGTCTGTTTGTTTTCGTTTCTGCGGCATGCGCCGGAGGTGACGCCACCCGGACCGTCGATGCTTCCCAGGTTAAACAGCTGCAGGATCAGATGCTCAACAATCCCGATATCATGGCGCTTCTCTCCGCTCTCCAGAACGACCCGGAGATGCAGGCATTGCTGGGCGATCCGGCGGTGGTGGATGCGGTTCAGAGGGGAGATACGGCGGCACTCGCCAATGACCCCCGCCTGTTGAAGCTGCTTAACAACCCCAAGGTACAGGAAATCGTCAGACAGGTCCGTTGACGGATATATTACTATTTAAAAGAATTCATGCTGCACATGTGATATTCTGTCCGCCGCACGCGAGAGATTTTTTGTGGCAGGGGAACTATGGTTAGCATCAACAGCTCTTCTTTTCTATCCAATGTTTCCGGTGAGTGGGTTGAATCCCTGTATGCCGCCTGGCAGGAAAATGCCGAGTCAGTGCCCCAGGATTGGCGGATTTTTTTCAGCGCGTATGAACTGGGGAGTGAGAAAAGCCTCGGGCAGTTTGATGAGACGCGGGCTCTGAAACAGTCGGGCGTGCAGTCACTGATTTATCGCTATCGTGATATCGGGCATCTGTTGGCCTGTACCGATCCCCTGTCCCCCTGCAAAACCGAACATCCACAACTGGCGCTTTCCGCCTTTGGTCTGGAAACAGCCGACCTGGAAACAACGTTCACAACCCGCCGTTTTATGAAACAGAGCGCGACCTTGAACGAGATCGTTTCCGCGCTGAAGGAAACCTACTGCAGCGAGATCGGCGTTGAGTATATGCATATTCAGGATCCGGATGAGCGCCAGTGGCTGATCGACCGCATGGAACCCTGCCGCAACCATCCGCCGTTTTCCCTCGATGAAAAACTGCGTATCCTCGAAAAGTTGCACCAGGGGGCACTGTTCGAGTCTTTCCTGCATCGCAGGTTTGTGGGGCAGAAGCGTTTTTCCCTGGAGGGGAGCGAGGTGCTTGTACCAGTGCTGGATGCCATTGTGCAGCGTTGTCCCGAGGCTGGTATCACGGATCTGGTCTTGGGCATGGCTCACCGGGGGAGGCTGAACATCCTGGCCCATATCTTTGAAAAACCGTATGAAGAGATCTTTGCCGAGTTTCGCGAAACCCAGTTGCTCGGTTTTATGGGTGACGGCGATGTAAAATATCACCGCGGCCACTCCGCCGATGTCAGGGTGGATGGTGCACGGCTCCACCTGACCATGGCAGCCAACCCGAGTCATCTTGAGGCGGTCAACCCGGTGGTGGAGGGCAAGTGCCGCGCCCGCCAGGACCGCTACGGGGCAGGCGGCGTCAAACGGGTTCTGCCGCTCTTGATCCATGGCGACGCCGCTTTTGCCGGGCAGGGTAGTGTCATGGAAACGCTCAACATGTCTGCGTTGGATGGGTACGGTTGTGGGGGAACCGTCCATGTCGTGCTCAATAATCAGATCGGCTTCACGACACTGCCCAGGGATGCCCGTTCGACCCGTTATGCAACCGATGTTGCCAAGATGCTGGGCTGCCCGATCTTCCATGTGCAGGGAGAGGCGCCCGAGAGCGCGGTGCATGCGGTCCGTCTGGCGTTGGAGTATCGTCAGACCCAAGGCAGGGATGTGGTCGTGGAATTGATCTGCTACCGTCGCCATGGTCATAACGAGGGCGATGAACCCGCTTTTACCCAACCGCTGATGTACCGGCAAATCTCCGCGCGGCCGTCGCTTAATCGCATCTATGCTGATCGTTTGGCCGCTGAAGGAATTTCCCCGGACCGCCTGGCGGAGCTTGAACAAAAGATCGTTAACGGTCTTGAATTCTCCTTTGACAACCAACCCCAGCCCAGAACGATCGGCTTTAAGGATGCCTGGAGTGCCATCTCCCGTGCTTTTACGACAGATGCCGTTGAAACAGCACTGCCGGGTGAAGAACTGGCCATGCTGGCGCGTCGTGTTACGGAGCTGCCGCCCGGTTTTACCCCGCACGCCAAGATTGGCGCCCTGATCCAGCGGCGCCGAGAGGCGGTCGAGAGGGGCAACGGGATCGATTGGGGCAACGCCGAAACCCTGGCATATGCCTCACTGTTGAACGAAGGCGTGTCTGTGCGTCTCTCGGGACAGGACTGCCGACGGGGAACCTTTAATCATCGCCACTGCGTTCTGCACGACAGTACGACCGATGCAACCCTGACACCGCTTGCCGGCCTGGCCACCGGAACGGCGACGTTCCAGGCATGGGACAGTCTCTTGTCGGAACTGGGTGTGCTGGGATTCGAGTATGGCTATTCCCTGGAAACTCCCCATGGCCTGACTATCTGGGAAGCACAGTTCGGAGATTTTGCCAATGGAGCGCAGGTGATTATCGATCAGTTTGTTTCCAGTGGTGAGACCAAGTGGAACCGGGCCAGCGCCCTGGTCATGCTGCTGCCCCACGGTTTTGAAGGGCAGGGCGCCGAGCACTCCAGTGGCCGCATCGAGCGCTACCTGCAATTGTGCGCCAATGAGAATATGGTTGTGGTGTGCCCGTCAACCCCATCCCAGATATTTCATCTCCTGCGTCGGCACATGCTGCAGTCGTTCCGCAAGCCGCTGATTGTCTTTACCCCCAAGAGTCTGCTGGGGCACCCCCGCTGTGTATCATCTCTTGGCGACCTGACCACCGGCGGTTTCCACGAGATTTTGGTTGATGCCGCTGAGTCACGCCGGGTTACGCGCGTGTTGCTCTGCAGCGGGAAACTGTATTACGAACTGCTCGAGGAGCGAGAAAAACGAGGACGGGACGATACGGCCATTGTCAGGATCGAGCAGCTGTATCCTCTGCGCGGAGACCTGCTGAAGCAGGCCCTGGCCCCGTTTCCGGCAGATGCCGAACGCGTCTGGATTCAAGAGGAGCCGGAGAACATGGGGGCTTGGCCGTATCTCGGACGGAGGTTGATGGATCTGTGTGGGGCTGTACGCTTCATCGGCCGCCCGGAGGACTGTTGCCCGGCCACCGGTTCCCACCATATCCATGTTCAGGAACAACGCGTTCTTGTGAGCCGGGCTTTTGAATCCTGACCAATGAGAATAATCTGCATAATAGTTGTTTGTGGGTTGACAACACACTGCAACATATGTAAGTAATTTCGTGAATAATTTTCAAAGGGTTGCCATGCTAAACCTTCTTTTTATTTCAAATAGTCCCAAAATACAGCCGATCCAGGAGATCATGCAGCCGCTGATCAAGGCCAAGATTGATGTTGTGTCGGACTTCGATCATGGCTTGAAGGATGTTTTTGAAAAACGACCGGCAACGGTCATTATTCAGGAACAGATTTCCGGTGTTACCGGTGAGAGTGTTGCGCGGCATATTCAACTGCTGCTGGGCAATGGTGCGCCGAAATTTGTCCTGCTCCACGAGGGAAACACCAAGATTAAGCCCATACCGGGACTGTTTGAACATGTCATTGACCTGAATCAACCCGGTAGAACCCTGGTCGCCGAAATACTGTCCGCCCTGAAACAAATTTGTGGAGTTGAGTGGGAAAAAGTTGCCATTGACCGTCCGCCATCGATACCTGCGGCCCAGTCACCGGTGCGCACCGTTCAGAAGGAGCGGGAAGCGCCAGTACCCGTCATAGAGTCAGCCCAATCTGGAGAGCCGCCGGAGGAACCAGACTTCTTTGCTTCCGCACCTGGTGGTGAAACAGGGGAGGACGTTCGCGGAAAACAGGTGGTTCCCAAGCGTGTGTCCCCTCCTGTAGATGCTCTACCTGTCCCGGTTTCCGGCGCCAAGACTGAGTTGCCGCCGGAGCCAGTCAAAACCGTTCAAGTTCCCAAGCCGGCGGTGGGGGCGCAGCCAACGCCATCCGTTAAGGATTTTACGATATCGGGTTCGGCAACGGTCAATGCGGAAATGATTCCCGAGGATATTCTGCGCACGTTTGACGAGAACTGTCGTACCCGTTCCAGGAAGTCTGCCCTGGTGATTGCAGTTGTTGTGCTGGGTGTGATTGCTGGGGGAGCATACCTATTCAGGGACCAGCCTCGATTGCGGTCTCTCTATCACGTCGTGATGCCATCAACAAAACCAGCCGAGCCAAAACCCGGGCAGACGGGCAAGGTTGCCGCATCTGCTCAGCCTCATGTGCCTCCGGCTCCCCAGAGAGTGATGTCCAGTGTATCCAAGTCTGCTGCGGTCTCGTTGCCTCCGTTACCATCTTTTGTTTCAGTGAACAGCCGTGACAGGACTTACTCAACCCGTAAACCGGGGTGGGAGCGCTATGTTGACGCACAACGTGATGTTCGCATTTTCCGACAGAGTGATAGGATCAAGGCGCTCCAGGTTGTTGCCGCACCGGGACAGGCGATCACCGAAGAGTTTTTGAAAACGGCCTTAAACGAGGTGACCGGAAGTAGCACTGTTTCACCGGGCTCACACCAGCAGAAACGGGGATATCTTGTCCAGCGCTCCCGTGTAGGTCAGCATGCCGATCTGTTGGTATACCGCAGCATAGGCTCCAAGGCTATTATTGGGTTTGTTGTTTCTCTCGATTAAACCGATACAGCTGATGGATGGCAGTACCATGCCCCTTAAGCCCTAGAGCGGGGTATGAGGTTTACGTCTTAAATAATGGAGAGACGATGTCTTCTTTTATCTTTCGCGGTACATGTGTTTCGAGTGGTCTTGCTGTACTGTGTGTCTGTTCCTCATTGGTGGCGCAGGCAGCCATGAACCCTTCCTTTGAACTTGACCCTCAGGCACTGGCTCGTGCCGGAGCACCGGTAAAGCCCGCTCCCAAACTGCAAAAACATCCCGCAAACGTTCACGCGGCCCATTCTGCTGGCCCAGCCAGACCCCACACTGCTCGCCGGGCACAACATGCCGTCCGCCTGGGCAAGGAGCCGCATTCCCAAGCAACTCTCCAGACGTTACGTCTGGAGGCGCCCTCGGAACACCAATCTGACCAGGAAACGACCTCAAAGATTTCGGAACTCTGGAAAATACTGGTGCCACAAGCTGCAGATGCACGGAAGCCGCTTGTCTTTCAGTCATCTGTTTTTTCACTGGCTCTCGATCCAGAGAAGTTTCCTGTTTACAGCGCCCTGGATGGCGCCAATATCGTGGTTGACCAACACGCATCCATTCCGCCGCTGGTCAAGTCGCTGATTATGGCGCGGGATCCCTCCGTCCGAATCGTGTCCGAATCTCCTGCCAATAACAGGCGCTTTCTTTCAGCAATGCTGAATGCAGCCGGATTTTATTCAGTGGAGGAAAACTTTGCCGTGGATTTTGGGGTTGATCCGCGTTTACGGGTCCACTCCGATTTTAAGGTTGAAAAAACAGCTGAAAGCCTGATCAAGCAGGATGTGGCGCTGCTGAACAGCGGCAGGGAGGCCTTGCCGCAGACACTGACTGCATTTTTGAAAAAGGAAGGCTTCACAGCCTATGAGCCGTTTGCAATGCCGAAGCCCCCTGTAACAGGTGCCCCGTTGCATCCGGTTTTTCAGATTACCGCCAAAAACCAAATTGAGATGGCCGATGCCATTCTCACGGCCCTGAAGGTTGGCTATCGCAGTGATCACCAGGTGGATGTTTTTGCCGGAGACAACAATGGAATATCCCTGTCGGTCAAGGCGCAGCGGTTTTTCGAGCGGGATGGGCAGCGCTGTGTCGTCACTGGATTTGATGGAGATCCGGTAGCCTATACTCTGTTCAGAATTCTGGAAACCAAAGGCTATAAGGTGGTTATTCTGGATGGGCAGGACGATTTCCGCAGAGTTTCGGAAAAGGTTCTGACGTCCTTGCGTATGCCGGCACAGTATGCTCAGCATACAATGTGGCCTGACAAGGGCGCGAACTATTCTCTGCAATTGTCCGGCTTCAAGTTGGAAGGGGCGGCTGTTCCCGGTGGTTCGCTGTTTTTGACCAACCTTCAACTTGATCGCATTATTCGCGATCTGCTGATGGAAAACGGTTTTGACGTGCAGATTAAATGACAGCTGAACCGTTTTACGTTTCTCTGATTGAATCCGCTCGTATTCGACATACGAGCGTTTTTATTGATGTATTGTTTGGGCGCGGGGGGGAGGGAGAGTCATGAGCACTATAAAAGTTGGTGAACTTCTTATTGATCAGCAGCTGATCTCCCAGGAACAGTTGGATGAAGCTCTTGCGTTGCAGAAGGTTTTTCCCAACCAGCCCATCGGACAGCTACTCTGTAAACTCGGGTTTATCAGCGAAAACGACCTCAGTGCCGTGCTTGACCAGAAGAACAAGCGTCTCAAGCTGCATGACCTGCTCCTGATTAGTGGTGTCATTGATCAACAGAAATTATCCCATGCCCGTGAAATAAGCGCACAGAGCGCCATAACTCTTGAAAAAGCCCTGCTCAAACTGAACTACGTTGACGAGGCACAGCTTGCCCGGGCCCTGGCCACCCAGTTCGACCTCCCCTATGTTGAAATAAACGGTTTTGAACTGGATATGTCCCTGTCTCATTATATCAGTGCGGTCTATGCCCAAAAACAGAGAATTTCGCCGATATCAAAGATCGGCAATACGCTGACTCTGGCCATGGCGTACCCACTCAAACGTCATGAAATCCGCGAGCTGGAAGACAATATTCGTCTAAAGATCATTTCAGCCATAGCCACGGAAACAAATATTCGTATCGCGCTCAAGCGGCTCTACAATATCGATGCTCTATCCACCGCTTCCGCTCAGGATGAGGTTAATCTTGATCTCGTGCCCGACAGTATCGTCGAGCTGCTCAGCAAATCCTCCATGACCGATGAACCGGATGTTGAGGAGGAGACGAAGAAGGTTACGGAACGGGACAGTGTCATTGTCAAGCTGGTCAACAAGATCATCTATGATGCCTATATGGCCAAAGCATCGGACATTCATATTGAACCGTACCCCGGCAAAAAAGAGGTGGTTGTCCGCACCCGGGTCGATGGACAGTGTTCTATTTACCAGAGGATTCCCTATAAGTACAAATTTGCCATTCCTTCGCGCATCAAGATCATGGCAGAACTGGATATTGCCGAGCGTCGCAAACCCCAGGACGGTAAGATCGACTTCAAAAAATTCGGTCCACTGGATACCGAGTTGCGTGTTGCCACCATGCCAACGGTGGGAGGACTTGAGGATGTGGTTCTCAGGATCCTGACAGGTGGAGATCCGCTGGCTTTTAAAGACCTGGGGCTGACCGAACGCAACCAGCGTGTTTTTCAGAATGCCCTGGCCAGTCCTCACGGCTTGCTGCTCGTGGTTGGTCCAACCGGTTCCGGCAAGACAACAACTCTGCACTCGGGGTTGGCCCAGATTAACACCCCCAGCCGCAAGATCTGGACCGCAGAAGACCCGGTGGAGATAACCCAGGCGGGACTGCGCCAGGTGCAGGTAAATCCCCGTATAGGATTTACCTTTGCGGCGGCATTGCGATCTTTTCTGCGTTTGGACCCGGATGTTATCATGGTCGGCGAGATGCGGGACGAGGAGACCGCCACCATGGCGGTGGAAGCATCCCTGACCGGACATCTGGTCTTTTCCACTCTGCATACCAATTCTGCTCCGGAAACCGTAACCCGTCTGCTTGAAATGGGGTTGGATCCCTACAGTTTTTCAGACTCATTGATCTGTGTCGTTGCCCAGCGTCTGGCGCGGAGGCTCTGCGTGAACTGCAAACAGAGCTACAGCCCTGATGATGCTGAATTGAATGAAATCATTGAAGAGTATGGCCGCGATTCATTTGACTCATCGGGTGTGTCAAGGGGGGATGTGGCCCTGGCCAGGGCCGTGGGGTGCGAGCGTTGCGGGCACACCGGCTACCGTGGACGACTTGGTATTCATGAGATTCTGGAGTGTACTCCGCCCTTGAAAACTTTGATAAAGAAGAAGTCCGATACTGATTTTATCCGTATTCAAGCCGCTCAAGACGGAATGACCACGCTAAAACAGGATGGACTGATCAAGGTACTCAAGGGGTTGACCGATATTTTTGAAGTCCGGCGTGTCTGTATCAAGTAAGCGATGCGCTGAAAAAAAGCTTGCTTTTACGCGATTGCCGTGATATTTAAGGTAAAATTTATGTTCACTCAGAGTGAGCTCGCAAGGCTCACTTTTTTTGTTTTTAACGGGGATTATGGCACTTCATCGAGACGATATCTGTGACAGAATCCGTGCGCTGGCTGAACCGATACTCTGTTCAATGAATCTTGAGCTGGTGGAGGTAGAGTTCAATCGTAGCGGGCGTGAAGCGGTTCTGCGCATGTTCATCGATAAAGAGGGCGGAGTCATGCTCGACGACTGCGCCGATTTCAGCAGGGAACTATCAATTCTGCTCGATATCGAAGACTTTATTCCGTGTGAATACAATCTTGAAGTGTCTTCACCCGGTCTTGACCGACCGCTTAAAACCAAGGCGGATTACGAGCGTTTTGCCGGTCGTCTTATTAAGGTGCGAACCTACGAACCGTTCCAGGACGATGCCGGCAACAAGCGCAAAACGTTTCTGGGGAGACTCGATGGTCTGAAGGATGGTGTTGTTGTCATGACACTCAACGAAGGGCAGACCGCTTCTATACCACTGGAGCGTGTAGCCAAGGCAAATCTGGAATTCGAATTTTGATCTGATTTTATAGACGTACGCAAGGAGAAGCAGCCGTGGATACGAACATCAGTCTCAAGCACGCCATTGAGCAGATCGTCAAGGAGAAGGGGATCGATCGTCAGGTGGTCCTTGAAGCCATGGAGCAAGCGGTTTTGACTGCCGCAAATAAAAAATACCGCAATACCCGTGAACTTGAAGCTCACTATAACTCCGATACGGGCGAAGTGGAACTGTTTGAGTTTGTCACCGTCATGGATGAGGTTGTAGACTCCTACAAGGAAATCAGCCTGGAAGAAGCACGCGAGATTGATCCTGATGTGGAAGTCGGCGATTCGCTGGGTGAAAAGCTCGATTCAAGCGGTTTTACCCGCATTGCTGCCCAGACAGCCAAGCAGGTCATCATTCAGAAGGTGCGAGAAGCGGAACGCGAGACAATTTTTAACGAGTACAGCGACCGTCAGTGGGAAATCATAACCGGCATGGTTCGCCGTTTCGAAAAGGGAGATCTGTTGATCGACCTTGGCCGCGCAGAGGCCATACTTCCCTCCAAGGAACAGATGCCGCGTGAAGTGTATCGGCCGGGTGACCGTATTAGAGCCATAATTACTGATATTCGCACTACTCCCAAGGGGCCGCAGATTATTCTTTCCCGTACCCACCCAAGTATGCTGGCAAAACTGTTTGAAGCTGAAGTACCCGAGGTGGCCGAGGGAATCGTGGAGATAAATGCGATTGTTCGGGATCCGGGTAGCCGCGCGAAGTTGGCGGTATCGTCCAATGATTCGGATGTTGATCCTGTTGGCGCTTGTGTCGGTATGCGTGGCTCACGCGTTCAGAATGTTGTTTCCGAACTGCGCGGCGAAAAAATTGACATTATTCCCTGGTCCGAGGATATCGCCCGTTTTGCCTGTAATGCACTTTCACCTGCTCAGGTGTCGAAGGTATTTGTGGATGAGGACAATCGGACGCTGGAGGTTGTCGTTGCCGATGATCAGCTTTCCCTGGCCATCGGTAAGCGCGGACAGAATGTTAGTTTGGCTGCCCGATTGACAGGGTGCCGAATTGATATAAAGAGTGAAGCAAAGGCAGCTGAGGATGAGTTGCAGGCCTATGCTTCGTTTGATGGAACGGACGTGCCCGGTGATGAAACCGAAGCTGTAACCGAAGCTGTGGCGGCAGAACAGGATGTCACTGTGGCTGATGTTCCTGCCGAGGAAAAGACAGAGTAGCAGGGTGGTATGGCCAAACAGCATGAACAGGAAAAACCACAACGGAGTTGCCTCGGTTGCCGCGAGACGCGTGACAAAGAGCGTCTGATCCGGTTTGTGCTTTCTCCGCAAGGTGAGGTTGTTCCGGATCTGGAAGCCAAGCTGCCGGGCAGGGGCGCATATACCTGTATCAGTTCTCGCTGTCTGGATGTTGCGATCAAGCAGCGTCTCTTCAATCGGGCATTCAAGTGTGATGTATCGGTTCTGCCTTCTAATGATATGCTGGCACTGGTTGGCCTCCTGATGCGTGAGAAGATTCTTGGTTATCTGGGGCTGGCCAACAAAGCTGGCAAAATCATCTCGGGCAGTTCACTCGTGTGCGATGCGATTCGGGGAAACAACAAGCCGGGTCTGGTGCTGGTGGCGGTAGATGTTTCCGGGAGTATTGGTGAAAAAATCATTTCCTTGGCTGCGCTTCACCAGGTACGTACGGAGAAAGTTATGACGAAGGAAGAGTTTGGCGCCATACTCGGCAAATCATTGCGAAGTGCGGTTGCTGTGAGGCAGGGCGGGTTTATTGTGCGACTTGTCAGTGTAATTGAACGATATAGAAACTTCCTGGGGGAGGTGTAGGGCATATGTCTAAAATACGTGTGAGTAACCTGGCGGAAAAGCTGGGGCTGGAACATAAGGAAGTGCTTGCCCGACTTAAAGAGATTGGGGTTGACGCTAAAACCGCCACTTCTCTGGTTGATGAGGATGTGCTCAAAAAGTTGATGCCACCCGAACCCCATGAAAATGGCCCCGAAGAGGTCAGGGTTACCACTACGATTATTCGACGGCGCGCCAAGGTTGTTCCGGTTGCCGAAGAACTCCCAGCTGTTGAGGCTGAGGCTCCTGAACAAAAAATAGCTGAACCGGTGGCTGTGGTTGTGCAACCCGCTCCGATTAAGCAGATTGAGCCGTTACCCCCTGTTACTCCGGTAGAGTCCGTTGCCCCTGTTGTTCCCGCTGTCCAGGAACCAGCCCCTGTGGTTGTTGCCCCGAAGGTTGAGGCAGTACGGGAAGCCATTGCCCCCGAGAAGCCCAAGGCACCGATACAGCCGGAAAAACCAAGCGCCAATCAGGCGCGGATACTGGGCAGGATGGAGATCCCCGGTGTTACGAATCGGCCGACTCGTGTAGTAAAACGGGATACACCCGCAGGCCAGGCTCCTGATACCCGCCAGGCTGCCCCGCCTCAGAGGAGGGTGGCCCCTGCTGCTGCAGGAGCTGAAAGTACCCGCCCGCCCGCTCCGGATCGCTCACGTATGAAGCAGGTGCCACTGCCTGCTGCTGCTCCCCCAACAGGTGAAGAGCGCCGCAAATTCGCTGGAAAAAGTGCCGCGCCCCATGGTGATACTCCCGGTAAAGTAGGCAAGAAGGGTGGCGCAGTTCCGGCTAAGAAGAAGGAGCAACCCAAAAAACACGACATTCTCGAAAAACGTGAGCGGGTCTTTGATCCGGTTTATAAGGGGTCGCGAAAAAAGAACAAAGAACGCGCGTCGGAATCCCGCAAGACGGAAATTACCATACCCAAGGCCATCAAGCGTATTATCAAGATTTCTGAAACCATCAGTGTGGGTGAATTGGCAAAACGCATGGGTATCAAGGCCAATGATCTGATCAAATCGCTGATGAAACTGGGAATGATGGTTACCATCAACCATACTCTCGATTTTGATACAGCCGTGATTCTGGCCGCTGAGTACAGCTATGAAGTTGAAAACATGGCTGTTGATCTGGATGAAATACACGAATCAGTTCCCGATGCTCCTGAAACGCTCGTCAAAAGGCCTCCTGTTGTAACGATTATGGGCCACGTCGACCATGGGAAAACCTCGCTGCTGGATGCAATACGCGAGGCCAACGTGATTGCCGGTGAGGCCGGTGGTATCACGCAGCATATCGGCGCCTATGACGTCGAGTTGAATGGACGCAAGATCACTTTCCTGGACACCCCGGGTCATGAGGCTTTTACCGCAATGCGTGCCCGCGGAGCCAAGGTTACCGATATCGTTATCCTTGTTGTGGCAGCCGATGACGGAGTCATGCCCCAGACTCGCGAAGCGATCAATCACTCAAAGGCAGCCGGAGTGCCGATCATTGTTGCCATCAACAAGATCGATAAGCCTGAGGCGAAACCCGATCGAGTAAAACAGGAGTTGATGGAGTTCGGTCTGGTGAGTTCAGAGTGGGGCGGCGACAGTACCATGGTTGAGGTGTCAGCCAAAAAGCGGTTAAACCTGGAAGGGTTGTTGGAGATGGTTCTGCTGCAGGCAGACCTCATGGAGTTGAAGGCAAACCCTGACAAACAGGCCAAGGGAACCATTGTTGAAGCTAAACTCGACAAAGGTCGCGGCCCGGTGGCAACGGTTTTGGTCCAGGAGGGCACCCTCAAAAACGGTGACTACTGTGTGGTTGGTATCCATTCCGGAAGGGTCAGAGCCATCCATAATGACCGCGGAGAAAAGGTCAGTGAGGCCGGACCTTCAATGCCGGTCGAAGTGATCGGGCTTTCGGGTGTACCCGATGCCGGTGATGTTTTTGTTGCCTTGAAGGATGAAAAACAGGCCAAAGAGATTGCAACATTACGCCAGATCAAACAGCGCGAAGTCGAAATGGCAAAGCATTCCAAGATTACCCTGGAAGATCTCTACAAGCAGATTCAGAGCGGCGATGTCAAGGATCTCAATGTTATTGTCAAGGGTGATGTGCAGGGTTCGGTTGAGGTTGTCGCCGAATCGTTCCGCAAGCTTTCCACCGATGCGGTGAGGCTTAATGTTATTCACTCCGGAGTCGGCGCAATTACTGAAACCGATGTCAATCTGGCAGCTGCATCCAACACCATCATCATCGGTTTCAATGTGCGTCCGGAAGTCAAGGCTCAGGCAATGGCAGAAAAAGAAGGGGTGGATATCCGTCTTTACAGCATCATTTACGATGCGGTTGAGGATGTGAAAAATGCCATGGAAGGTCTGCTGGAGCCGACGCTAAGAGAAAAATACATGGGACGTGCTGAAATACGCGAGGTTTTTACGGTGCCCAAGGTTGGCAATGTGGCCGGTTGCTATATTCAGGATGGCAAGATGCTGCGTAATGCCCAGGTTCGCTTGCTGCGCGATAATGTGGTTATTTACGAGGGTAAGCTTTCCTCGTTGCGCCGTATCAAAGACGATGTCAAGGAAGTTGCCAGTGGCTATGAATGTGGTATCGGGCTAGAGAATTACAACAATATCAAGATCGGTGATTTTATTGAAGCCTTTGAAATCGAAAAGATCGCCACGAAGCTATAGGTTATTATGAGTAAACGTTCAGAAAAACTTGCAGAAACTATCCACGAAACGGTTTCATCACTATTGTCCCGTGGTCTGAATGATCCCCGGATTGGTTTTGTCACCATTACCGCTGTCGACGTGATTGATGACCTGAGCCTGGCTCGGATCTTTTTCACAGTGATTGGCGAGGAACAAGCCAAGAAGAATACTGAAGCCGGTCTGAATAGCGCCAAAGGATATATACGCAAAGAACTTGGCCGGGTGCTGACCATACGACATATACCCGAGCTTATTTTTACTTACGATCGATCTCAGGAGTATGGAAACCGGATTGACACTATCCTCAGGGAGATTGCCACAGAGCATGACGGAGACGATTCAGAACATAGTTCATGAAATTCGCACCAATCACACGTTTCTCCTGACCACCCATGAGAGCCCCGATGGAGATGCGGTTGGCTCTTCACTTGCGCTGGCATCTTTTCTGAAAAAGATCGGTAAGGAAGTATGTGTTCATTTTCGTGATCCCGTTCCAGAGCTGTTCTGCTTCCTTCCTGGAAGTGCTCATGTTGTGGCACATATTCCGGACCGTGATTTTGATGTTGCTGTCGTACTTGATATTGGCGAATTCAGGCGTGCGGGCAGTGAATTCTGTTCCTTCACGCGCTTTGGAAAACTTCTAAATCTTGATCATCACCTTTCATGCCAACCCTTTGGCATGCATAATCTTATCGATTCGACCGCTGCCGCCACCGGGGCGCTGGTATACCGTATCATTAGTTCCTACGGCTACAGCATTGATGCGGAAACAGCTCTCTGCCTGTATGTTTCCATTATCAGCGATACCGGCTCATTTCGTTATTCAAATGCAAATCGGGAAGCGTTTTCCATCGCAGGCGAGATGATTGAGTATGGCGTGAACGCATGGAACGTTGCCGAACGTCTTTACGAAAACCAGCCTCAGAAGCGTCTTGAACTTCTCACCAGATCCCTGCCCACCCTGGAAGTGATCTGTGACGGACAGGCTGCGTCATTGACCGTCACCCAAGCCATGTATGCTGAAACCGGTGCCGATGCCGAGTTGACAGATGGGTTTGTCAATTACCCCCGTTCCATCAGAGGGGTTGAAGTAGCTATTTTTTTCCGCCAGTTGGATGACCAGACCTATAAGGTTGGATTCCGCTCAAAAGGCTCCGTCAATGTGGCCGGTTTCGCAGCTGCTCTTGGTGGCGGTGGCCATCACAACGCTGCTGGTTGCACGGTGTCAGGGTGTTTGGCCGATATCAAGGCAAGAGTCTACGCCATAGTAGATGCTTCCCTGTGAATAACGGTTTTTTTGTTATTGATAAACCGGCTGGTATTACTTCCCACGATGTGGTTAGTCGAGTGCGCCGCATTCTCGGTACCCGTAAGGTTGGGCATACGGGTACGCTTGATCCCTTTGCCACAGGCGTTCTGCCCGTGGCCGTTAATGACGGAACCAAGGTTATTCCATTCCTTGATGAGGGCGTTAAGCAGTATGATGCGTTGCTTCGTCTGGGCGTTGTCACCGATACTCTCGATATGACCGGCAGTGTCGTTGGTCAGTCTGATTGCTCCAGTATTGGAAAAGACCGACTTGAGGCTGTTTTAGCATGTTTTACGGGTACTATCAGTCAAATACCTCCCATGTTTTCAGCGATAAAACAGGGGGGGCAGCCCCTGTACAAACTGGCACGTCAGGGTGTCGAGGTTGAACGCCAACCGCGCCAGATACAGATATTCTCTTTGGAATTGCTGCAGTTCGAATCTCCGTTAGTCAGGCTCCGGGTAACCTGTTCCCGTGGCACATATATTCGCTCACTGGCCTATGATATCGGCTCTGAACTTGGCTGCGGCGCAGCGCTTCAGGAGCTGCGCCGGATCGCCAGCGGTTCGTTTCACCTTTCGACGGCAATTTCTCTCGAATCTCTGGCTGAGTACGCTGCACAGACCACGCTGGAGACTGTTTGTGTGACGCCGTTTAACGCCCTTGGCCATTTACCGGAAATTCCTCTGACAGAGGCCGGTCATGAAAAGGTTATGAACGGTAGATTTCCGGAATGGCATGAAACCGAGTTGCCAGGCCCAGCAGTATTTGAAGCATTCCAGATGGTGCGCTTATCCCGAAACGGAACGCTTGACGCCGTTGCCCAGTCTGTTCCAGGGCCTGATGGTTGCGGGCGACTCATTCTCAAACGGGTATTTGTCTAAGTAAGTGCTTTACACGGCGATGGTGGTATGATATTACTTCCAGATTACGGGGAATTGATATTTTTCGTTTCAACAACACATATGTAACCGAATATGAGAGGGGGTGTTGGCAGTGCTGGCAACCGAAAAAAAGCAGGAAATCATCAATGCGTTCAAAAAACATGACAGCGATACAGGTTCTCCAGAAGTGCAGATTGCAATTCTGACCGAACGGATAACCTATCTGACCGAGCATTTTAAAATTCACAAAAAAGACCACCACAGCCGAAGGGGGCTTCTTAAGCTCGTCGGACAGAGGCGGCGCCTACTGGACTACCTGAAAGGCAAAGAGCTTGACAGGTACAAGCAGGTTATCGTGCGTCTCGGCATACGTAGGTAACGGCAGGCACTCTACCTGGCTCGCTCAGGTAAAGTGCCTGTTTTATTATTGTGTGCTCGTAGTTTAAAAGAGAGCTTTATGGCTCTTTTTTATTTTTTGTTGGGGGCGTGGGTAGAATCTCCCGAAACTTCACCGTTGAAAAGCCGCAAACGACATGATGCTTGAGATGACGACATGTCTGCGAACACCGAAAAAACGGTTTGCTGCATCAGACGGGTGATATTCGGGAAATTGTAGCGACGGCCCCAACGCAACAGACAACAGGAGGTTTTTATGGAACACGTTGTAGATGTTGAGTTTGGCGGCAAACTCGTTACCATCTCCACCGGTAAAATGGCCAAACAGGCTAATGGCGCCGTTGTGGTAAGGAGTGGTGACACGATGGTGTTAGTGACCGCTGTAGCCCAGAAAGAGGCCAAGGAAGGCCAGGATTTTTTCCCCTTGACCGTGAATTACACAGAGAAAGCCTATGCTGGTGGCAAAATACCCGGCAGTTTTTTTAAACGAGAAGCGCGCCCGTCAGATCCAGAAACCCTCACTTGTCGCCTGATTGATCGTCCGATTCGTCCGCTTTTTCCAGAAAACTTTCTCAATGATACTCAGATCATTGCAACCGTGGTCTCAGCCGACAAGGATCATGATCCCCGCATACTTTCTATGCTGGGCGCCTCCGCTGCGCTGGAAGTTTCCGACATCCCTTTCCAGGGACCGATCGCCGGTGTCAAGGTGGGGCGAGTTGACGGTAGATTAATTTGCAACCCCTCGGCCGATGAACTTGAGCAAAGTGATATGGAGATTGTAGTTGCCGCCAGTCGTGATGCGATTATTATGGTTGAGGGTGAGGCTCGCTTCGTTTCCGAGGAAGACATGCTGGATGCAATTTTCTTCGGCCATGCTGCGGTTCAACCTGTTCTTGATGCCCAGGAAAAACTGAAGAAACTTGCGGGCGTTGTCAAAAGGGAGGTTCCGCCACCCGTTATCGATAACGCTCTAATGGCCAGGGTACGCGAACTGGCCTATGATCGCATGGCTGCCGCGGTCAAAATCAAGAGCAAGCAGGAACGTCACAACCAGATCGATCTTATTTCTGCTGAAACAGTTGAGGCGCTCTCGAACGAGTTTGAAGGATGCGCCAAACAGATACGGTCATTTCTGGGAAATTTTGAATATGATTGCGTCCGCGCCGATGTTCTTGATAGCAGAATTCGTATCGATGGTCGAGATACAACAACAATCCGCCCCATCACCACAGAGGCAGGCCTGCTTCCTCGAACCCATGGTTCAGCCCTTTTTACCCGTGGTGAGACCCAGGCGCTGGTTGTAACCACTCTGGGCACATCCAGTGATGAGCAGCGCATGGATTCTCTTTATGGAGAATATCGCAAACGGTTCCTGTTGCATTACAACTTCCCTCCCTTTTCGGTCGGTGAAACCAGCTTTCGCCTCGGACCGGGTCGTCGTGAAATTGGCCACGGGATGCTCGCGGAACGCGCGCTTTCATCCGTGCTTCCGAAACATGACGACTTCCCGTACACAATCCGCATTGTTTCGGAAACCCTGGAAAGCAACGGCTCCTCCTCCATGGCAGCAGTTTGTGGCGGCTGTATGTCATTAATGGATGCTGGTGTGCCGATTTCAGCTCCGGTGGCGGGTATTGCCATGGGTTTAATCAAGGAAGGTGAAAAGGTTGCCATACTGTCTGATATTCTCGGTGATGAGGATCATCTAGGAGACATGGACTTTAAGGTGGCTGGCACTGCTGAGGGTATCACTGCCCTGCAGATGGACATAAAAATCGGTGGCGTTACCCGGGAAATAATGCAGTCAGCGCTTTCGCAGGCCCGTGACGGACGGCTGCATATTCTGGGTAAGATGGCTGAAACACTGGCAGCGCCTCGTGACGAAATGTCGTCCTTTGCTCCCCGTATAACGACTATCTGGGTCAAGACTGATAAAATTCGTGATGTTATCGGTACCGGTGGTAAGAACATTCGCAATATTACCGAGACTACCGGCGTCACGGTGGATATTGATGATACCGGCCGTATCAACATTGCCAGTACCAGCAAGGAAGCATGTGACCTCGCCATTCAGATGATCCGGGGGCTTACGGATGAAGCTGAGGAGGGGAGACTGTACATGGGAACCGTCAAAAAGATCATGGATTTCGGTGCGTTTGTCGAAATTATGCCGGGAACCGACGGCCTCGTACATATCTCCGAACTCGATACCAAGCGAGTCAAGACCGTTACCGAAATTCTCAATGAAGGTGATAGGGTGCTGGTCAAGTGTATTGGAGTTGATAAAAACGGCAAGGTCAAGCTTTCTCGTAAGGAAGCTCTGGGGTTGAACCTTGATGGAAGTTCTGTTGCTGGAACACCTGCTGCAGAGTAACTTTCTGAAATTGCTTATAGTAAAGGCGAAGCATGTGCTTCGCCTTTTTTTGGCCTGAACATGATGACTGTCATGCTTGATCGTGTTTGTATTTTGGTGGTAACTGCGGCGTTACATTTTTCGGGAAGGGAATGGTGCGAGCCAAGTGGGGCAGGGTATTATTTTGGAAGAAGCACGACGGGTAATTAGGGCGGAAGCAGATGCGCTTCTGGCCATGGCGGAGCGGATCAACAACTCATTTGACCAAGCGGTGAGAATCATTCTTGCCAGTCCTGGTCGTGTTGTGGTGAGTGGCATGGGCAAGTCAGGGCTTATCGGTCAAAAGATTGCTTCAACCATGGCTTCAATCGGCACTCCGGCGTTCTTTCTGCACCCAGCTGAAGGTATTCACGGCGATTTGGGTATGATCATGAAGGGTGATGTGGTCATTGCCATTTCAAACAGCGGTGAAACTGAAGAACTGCTGCGCATTCTGCCGGTAATCAAAAGGCTGGGCGCTCACCTGATTGGCATGAGTGGCAATCCCTCATCGACTCTGGCCCGCAGCAGTGATGTGTTCCTGGATGTTTCCGTAAAAGAAGAGGCCTGTCCACTCGGGCTGGCGCCAACCTCATCAACCACCGCGACACTGGCCATGGGTGATGCTCTGGCAGTGGTACTCCTGGCTCAGCGCGGTTTTAAGGCGGAGGATTTTGCTGTTTTTCATCCCGGCGGTTCTTTGGGTAAAAAGCTGTTTTTGCGCGTTGAAGATCTGATGCATGGTGGCGATGAAATACCGCTTGTGTCTGATCAGACAGTCATGAAAGATGTCCTGTTCGTTATCAGTTCCAAGCGTATGGGGGTGACGGGCGTGACAGGGGCTGACGATGCATTGTGCGGCGTAATCACGGACGGAGATTTGCGGCGGGCGCTCGAGAAAGGCTATGATATTTTCGAACGACGTGCTTCTGAAATCATGAAACTGAACCCGCGCAGGATCAAACGGCATGAGTTGGCAGCGGCAGCTTTGCAAATCATGGAGCAGCATGCAATTACGTCGCTGTTCGTTTTTGATGATGATCAGAGCAGACGTCCCTGTGGCATTGTTCATCTTCACGATATTTTGAGAGCGGGTATCGCCTGATGCAGGAAAAATTGAAGGATATACGGCTGCTATTGCTTGATGTGGATGGAGTCATGACCGATGGCAGCATTGTCTACGATGGTAACGGCCTTGAAACCAAGATCTTTAACGTCAAGGATGGTCACGGCATCAAGATGCTCCAGCGCTATGATATCCAGGTCGGTATCATTACCGGACGTACCTCGTTGGTAGTTGATGTCAGGGCTCGGGAACTTGGCATCAGTCTGGTGTATCAGGGTGCGCTGAAAAAACTGGAGAGCTATGCAGATGTGAAGCTTAAAACCGGATTTGAAGACAGCCAGATTGCCTATGTGGGCGATGATATTATTGATGTACCGGTTATGCGGCGGGTAGGTTTCTCTGCCGCTCCTCCTGACTCGCTTCCGGACGTGTTAGCTGTTGCTGACTACGTGACGTCACGTTCTGGTGGAAGGGGAGCAGTACGTGAGATTTGTGATCTTATTCTTAAAGGTCGTGGTCTCTGGGACCAGATCGCATTACGGTATGAATTATAAGCATACAAGCTCCATGCCAATTGCAAAGGGATGTTTGAGTTTTGCTGGACAGCCTTTTGGCGCAATGATATAGTACGGCCATGGTATCGCCCCGGAACATCAGGCTTGCACTGGCCCTTCTTGTCATTTCGGCGACCATCGGCATTGTGGCCGCTATCTTCCAGAAAGGCTCAAAATCAGCCCCCCCGGAGCAGGTTTCCCAGCAGCTTCCACTTAATGTTGATGTAGCACTCAACAAAGCTCATTTCACCGAGGTGCGTGGTGGCGTTACTGTCTGGACGATTGTTGCTGATCGGGCTGAGTACAGTAAAAAAAGCGAGACTGTCCATCTTTTCGGCATTCACATGGAGTTCTCACGAAATCATTCTGCGGGAACCATTACCGTAACCGCCGAAAAGGGTACCTACTCCACGAAAAGTAATAATGTTGCTTTACGCGGTAAAGTGCATATGACAACAGCGTCGGGTATTGTATTCGATACACGCTCTCTCGACTATCTGGCATCTCCTTCACGTTTTAAAACTACTGACATGGTCAGCTTCCGTCAGCAGCGCATGACACTGTCCGCTCACGGAATGGATCTGGATGTAGATGATCAGATGGCGACCTTTCATTCTGCGGTTGAAGCATCTGTAGCAGGTTTGAATCGCAAATAGACATGAGAAGAAACTCTATGAATACTAACTTCCTGATTACCCTCTTATTGTTTTTATGTACTGCATCGCTGGTCTTTGCCGCTTCACCTGCCAAAAGTAGCATTCGCAAAGACCGCTCGAATTTGCCCATCACCATCAAATCCAGTCAGCTTTCGGCTGACAACAGGGGTAAAACGGCAATCTTTACGGGTAAGGTGGTGGCAAAACAGGGTGACATCACCATCTACTCCGACAAATTGACTATCAACTATGGCGATAAAAAGGGTGATGTTGAGAAGATCGAGGCGGACGGTAATGTGCGCATTATACAGGAAAACCGTGTTGGGCTTGCCTCCCATGCTGTTTACGAAAGCGCATTGGGTCGAATAACCCTGACAGGAAAGCCGCGCGTCATGCAGGGGGCCGATACCACAACAGGTAAAACAATCACCTATCTCATCGATGATGAACGAAGTATTGTGACAGGTGATGCCAGTGACCCTGTTGTGACAACGATTCACCCCCCGACAAGGAAGGACAATGATCCTTCCCACTGACAGGCTGCGACTCTGGACCACAGGGCTGCGCAAGAGCTATGGTGAACGCCAGGTGGTCAAGGGCGTTGACCTCTCCATAGAAGCCGGTACGGTGGTTGGCCTCCTGGGACCCAACGGAGCCGGCAAAACCACAACTTTTTACATGGTTGTCGGGCTAACACAACCAACGGGTGGCCAGGTTTTTATCGGCGATTCCGAGATTACCGGCTTACCCATGTATCAGCGTGCGCGCCAGGGCATTGGCTATCTTCCCCAGGAAGCCTCGGTCTTCAGAAAGCTTACCGTGACCGATAATCTCCTGGCGATCCTGGAAGTTGTGGAACCAGACCGCGCTATCCGCATGAGGCGGAAGGACCAGCTTCTTGAAGAGTTTGGTATTACGCAAATCGCTTCAGTAAAAGGGTATGCGCTTTCCGGTGGTGAGCGACGACGGGTTGAAATTGCCCGGGCCCTGATCACAAACCCGGTGTTTATTCTTCTGGACGAGCCATTTGCCGGTATAGACCCCATTGCCGTGGCCGAGATTCAAAAGCTGATCGTGGCGCTTAAGGAGCGAAATATCGGCGTGCTGATTTCCGATCACAACGTCCGGGAGACATTGGGTGTCTGTGATCTGGCGTATATCATGAGTGACGGAGAGGTATTGGAGTTTGGCACTCCCGCAGAGATTGCGACCAGTCGCAAGGCGCGGGAGATTTATTTGGGAGATGGATTCCGACTTTAGGTTGATATTCAGGAGAAGGTAGGCACACTATGGCCCTGGAGATGCGCCAACAAATGAAGATGACCCAGCAACTGGTGATGACACCCCAGTTGCAGCAGGCCATCAAACTCCTCCAGTTGACCCGCATAGAGCTCCAGGATGTTGTGCGGCAGGAGCTGGAGGAAAATCCGTTGCTGGAGGAGGTTGCCGACAGTGAAGAGACCGGTGAAGATGCGGATGATTCTGAGTCGTCTGAGTCCGTGGAAATGGAACCAGAGCAGGATAGTGACCAGGATACGTTCCACGAAGTTGATGCCGGGGATGAAACGCTTCGCGACTGGGATAGCTATCTTGACGGTTACAACTACAGTTCCGGTGAACAGTATAGCGGCGATGAGGATCGCCCTTCTTTCGAAAGTCTTCTGACCCGAAAGGGTACTCTGATTGATCATCTGTTGTGGCAGCTTCATATGGGGCACTTTTCTCCGGATGAGGTCCATATCGGAGAAGAAATCATCGGTAATATCGACGAGGGTGGCTACCTGCGTTCCTCTCTTGATGAAATCAGTCAGGTCTGTTCCGTTTCTGAAGATGAAGTTCTGTTAACGCTGAAACGTATCCAGGAGTTTGATCCCAACGGTGTGGGCGCTCGTGACCTTCGAGAGTGTCTTTTAATTCAGGCACGTTTCCTGGGCATGCAGGGTGGAGTTGTGGAGCAGATTCTCCTGAGCCACCTCAAGGACCTGGAAACACGAAACTACAAGCTTATCTCGCGAGACCTGGGGGTAGACCTGAATCAGGTTCACATCGCCGCCAAGATTATCGGCGGACTTGATCCCCGTCCGGGAAGGGTTTTCGGGTCGGATGAGGTGCACTACATTTCCCCGGATATTTTTGTGTCCAAACTTGGGGATGATTATATTGTCATGCTCAATGAGGAAGGATTGCCAAACCTTAAAGTGAGCCCATTTTACAGCGAGGTGCGTTCAAATGGCTCCGTGGATTCGCGCGCTGAAGAGTATATTGGAGAGAAAATCAGGTCTGCTCTCTGGCTGATCAAGAGTATCCAGCAGCGCCAGAGAACCATCTACAAGGTATCCAAGAGCATTGTCCGTTTTCAGCGCGAGTTTTTTGATCATGGAATAGAGTGTCTGCGGCCCCTTGTTCTCCGGGATGTGGCGGACGACATAGGGATGCACGAGTCTACCATAAGTCGCGTTACCACAAACAAGTATATGCAAACTCCCCAGGGTCTGTTTGAGTTGAAGTATTTCTTCAATAGCGGTCTGGCCACAAGCGGGGGCGATTTCGTTGCTTCTGAAAGCGTCAAGATGCGCATTCGTGAAATTATCGAAAAAGAAGATCACTTAAAACCGTATTCAGACCAGAAAATTGCAGAGATGCTTGCGGGAGAGACGGTCAATATTGCCAGACGTACGGTTACAAAATATCGGGAATTGCTCAGGATCGGCTCATCGTCTGAGCGAAAACGGCATTTTTAATACATAAACGACTGAACACGAAACCACATGAGGAGGAAGGTATGCAAGTAACGACAACATTCAGGCACATGGAGCAGAGTGAAGCCCTCAAATCATATGCGGAGGAGAAACTTGATCGTGTAAAAAAATATATCGATGAGCCCATCTCCGTCCAGGTCTTTTTTGCCGTAGAAAAAAAGATCCGTCATATCGTTGAAATTGTCATATCCGCCAAAGGTGTCAGCACAAAGGCTTCGGAAGCGACCAATGATATGTACGCAGCGGTTGATGCGGTAATTGACAAGATTGAGCGTCAACTCAAGCGCTATAAGGAAAAAATCAAGGCTCACAAACCGAGCAGCGATGTCAATGGTCGCCAGATTTCCAAAAAAATATTTGAAGCCGAAAGCATCGATACCAGTGCCGAGCCAGTTATTATCAGCACGAAAATTGAAACAGCCAAACCGATGTCCATTGATGAGGCTGTCATGCAGATGGATCTTTTGCATAAGGATTTCATCGTTTTTACCGATGCAACCAGCAGCGACATTAACGTCCTGTATCGCCGCAAGGATGGCAATTACGGCCTTATCGAGCCGCAGCAGTCATAGAACAATCTAATTGGGTAGTGTGTGAATAAAAGATGAAAAAGTTGAGACGCCCCGTGAGGGCGTCTCAACGGAGAATATCCGTGGAAGGAATCAGTCTCTCCATACAGGAACTTCTCGATGACGTCGAATACGGCCTCGGTTTGACGCTTCTTGCCGCTAAACGAGGGTTGTCAAATCGAATAGTCAGTTCCAGGATTCAGAAACCGGGTCTGGCTTTGGCCGGTTATACCGCACACTTTCATCCAGATCGGGTTCAGGTACTTGGAAATACGGAGATTTCCTACCTCAACAAGATTGATGGCCAATTGGCTGTCGAGTGCGTAAAGGAAATATGTTCCTTTCCCATATCCTGTTTTATCATCACCACGGGACTGATCCCGCCACAAATATTTCTGGATACGGTTGAGGCGGCCGGAATTCCGACCCTGAGTACCTCTCTCAAATCTTCAACCTTTATTTCCCTGATAACCAAGTTTCTGGAGGAACGCCTGCTTCCCACGACGCACCTGCATGGTGTACTGGTTGAAGTTCTGGGTGTTGGCATTCTGATTACCGGCAAAAGCGGGATTGGCAAGAGTGAGTGCGCGCTCGATCTGATAATCCGCGGACACCGCCTGGTCGCCGACGACATGGTCTATATCAAGAAAAAGATGCCGGCGACGCTGGTTGGTCAGTCTGAAGAGTCCATTCAACACCTGATGGAGATTCGAGGGCTGGGAATTATTAATGTCAAGGACCTCTATGGTGTTTCTTCAATCCGTGAGAAAAAAATCATTGATATCCTGCTGGAACTGATGGAATGGGACCCCAACCAGGAGTACGACCGTTTGGGAGTGGACGATCACAGGACAACAATCCTCGGTGTAGAGATTCCTCATATCATCATACCGGTTCGCCCTGGGCGCAATCTCGGCTCCATCATTGAGGTCGCCGCTCGTAACTTTCTCCTCAAAGGCATGGGGTACCATTCTGCCCTTGATTTTCAAAACCGTCTCCTGGCCCGCCTGGAAGTGCGACCCTTGGGAAATGAGGTTGAGTAAGTTATGAGAATTATCATCATCACCGGTATGTCAGGGTCGGGTAAATCAACCGCGGTCAGGGCGTTGGAGGATGAAGGTTACTATTGTATCGATAATCTGCCGATTCGTTTGTTCAGGCCTTTTGTTGACCTGATTCATAAATCGGGGGAGACGTATAAGGGTATTGTGCTTGTGGCAGATATTCGTGGCCGCGAATTCTTAAAGGGGCACGAAGGGGCTTTTCAGAAAATCCGTACCCTGGGCCACAGTATTGAGATTTTTTATTTCGACGCGTCCGACGAGACGCTTATACGTCGCTTTTCCGAGACTCGTCGTCGACATCCGGCCGATGAACAGTGCAGTGTCTCTGACGGAATCAAGATCGAACGGGAGCGGCTGGCTGGGTTGCGCCGGATGGCCACCAGAATTATCGATACATCCGAGTTCAATGTACATCAACTCAAAGAGCTGATCCTGCGCATTATTCGTGGTGAGGAAGCTGAAGAACCCCTGGTAATTGAGGTTCAGTCCTTTGGCTTTCGCCATGGCATCCCGCTGGAATCATCCATCGTCATGGATGTTCGCTTTCTCCCCAATCCTTTTTTTGAGCCGAGTCTCAAAGCCGGTTCAGGTCTGGATGATGAGGTGCGGGAGTTTATCCTGGATAGCCCCCAGACAGCCTTGTTTCTGGACTGCTTTTTTCCGATGCTTGATATGCTTGTTCCTGCGCATCGCAAGGAAGGAAAGTTTTACCTGACCATCTCCATCGGTTGTACCGGGGGAAGACACCGCTCGGTAGCCATAGCGGAAGCAACGGCCATGCACCTCCGGGCAGCATGGCCGACCGTGCGTATTACTCACAGGGATATTGAAAAGGGACAGCAATGACAGGATTAGTTCTCGTTACACACGCGGGTTTGGCAACTGCGTTGCTTCGATCAGCGGAGATGATTATCGGGCCGATTGAGTGCTGTGAGCAGGTTGAGGTAGAGCCTGGCGAACATGCTGATGTAATCATGTCACGCGTGGTCGCGGCCGTTGAAAAATCATCTGCCAATGGCGCAATTATCATGACGGATCTGTTCGGTGGGACGCCATCAAATATGGCAATGTCGTTTCTCAAGGATGGACATGTGGAGGTGCTGACCGGTGTAAACCTCCCCATGGTGATTGAGTTTTGTTCCAAGCGTGAGCGTCTGGGGGTGGCTGAACTGACAGCCGAACTGCAAAAATGCGGAAGAGAGAGTATCCTGATTCCCGGTGAATTCCTGAAGTGAACTGTTATCAGTGGGGCTGTTTCAATGGAAAGCCCCTTCATGTTAAAACCCACCACTTGAATGGATATTTCCCATCACCTTATCAAATAGTGGTCCCTTGAGAATGACACAATTCCTGCTGTCCTTGCTGCTGTTTTTTAGTACCGCTTCAGTCGCTGTAGCGGGCGCCGTGGCCGAAATGCCGCTTGCCAAGGTTTGCGAGCAGCTTGATCGAGAGTTTAAAGGTGCTGTTCCCCGGCAGTGGGGTGAGTCAGTGCAAGGAGTTCACACCCGACTGAAAACACGGGAAAAAGTTATTGCCTTGACGCTGGACGCCTGTGGCAGTCGAAGTGGAAAGGGTTTTGATGCCGCTTTGATAAACTTTCTTGAACTGTATCGGATTCCTGCAACGCTCTTTATCAATGCCCGCTGGATCGACGCAAATCCGGAGATTTTCAAAAAATTGTCGGTAAATCCACTTTTTGAAGTTGCCAACCATGGTCTGCTGCATCGACCTGCTTCTGTTACGGGTCGAAGCGTATACGGAATAAGCGGAACCGGAAGCGTTACTGAGTTGGTTGCCGAGATAGAAAGTAATGCACGAAAGCTCTTTGCTTTGACAGGGAAACGCACGCGTTATTATCGCTCAGGCACTGCATTTTATGATGAAGTGGCAGTTCAGGTCTCTCGCAGGCTAGAACACGAGGTGATCGGATTCTCCATTCTGGGCGATGCGGGGGCAACCTATCACAGGGAACAGGTTAGAGCTGCACTACTCAAGGCAGCTCCAGGTGATATTGCCCTTTTACACATGAATCATCCGGAAGGCGAAACCGCCGCAGGGGTTATTGACGCTCTTCCGGAACTGCAACGACGTGGTTTTCGTTTTGTGAAACTGTCAGATTATCCCTTGGACTAGGCCTGGTGGGATTGGACGTACGTCGGGGTGCATCTTGACTGGCCGGAAGTGCCATGATATTAAGCTGGTTACTTTGCGAACATGCTGCATTTATGATATCCGCTTCAAAGGATCTATTGACCCATGCTCCAGAATGAATTCGTTATTATAAACAAGCTTGGGTTGCACGCCCGCGCGTCAGCCCTTTTTGTCAAGACCGCCAGCCGTTTCTCCTCCGATGTTAAGCTTGCAAAGGAAGGAGTGGAGGTTAACGGAAAGAGTATCATGGGCATTATGATGCTGGCTGCATCCAAGGGAGTTACCGTGCGTCTGGTTGTGGACGGCGAGGATGAGGTTGAAGCCATGCAGGCTATAGGGGAACTGATCATAAATGGATTCGGCGAAGAATAATAGCATGCGTCAGTACACCGGTATTGCCACATCACCCGGTATTGCCGTGGGCAGGTTGCGTGTCTTTGATCGACGTCATCTGTCCGTAGAAGAATATGCGGTCAGTCAGGAAGGAGTTTCCGGCGAGATTGAACGATTGAAGGCCGGTTTATCCCGGACCTGTGATGAGTTGAATGCTCTTAAGGAAAAACTAAAAGAGACGACCGGTGACGATCACCTTTTTTTTATCGATACCCATTTGTTGATTCTGGCTGATGAACGGCTTTTTTCCGAGGCGGTCGCACACATACAAACAGAGCTGGTTAATGCCGAATGTGCCTTGCGTCGCACACTTAACAAGTATCGGGAATTTTTTGACGGCATCGATGATCTTTACCTCCGTGAGCGTATCAGCGATGTGGAGACTGTCATCGAGAAGATCCTGCGCAATATGGCCGGAGAACCGCACGCGCCGATTATTCCCGACGGTGATCATATCATTATTGCCGCCCACGACGTCTCACCCGCTGACATCCTCCAGATGGACCGCACGCGGATTATCGGAATGGTTACGGAAATTGGAGGTAAAACTGCACATGCCTCAATCCTGGCCAGAGCATTCGAGCTTCCTGCCGTAGCCGGTGTGGATGGGATCGCCGACATGCTGCTGGACGGTACATCGGTTATACTTGACGGGCTTTCCGGGTGTGTGATTGTGAACCCCGACAGCGACACCTTCCTCGAATACCTTCAACGCAAGCGACAGTATGAATATGTGGAGTCCGAGCTGCTCAAGATGGCGGAGCTTCCTCCCGAGACACTGGACGGGTATGGGATTAAGCTGAAGGGAAATGTTGAAGTTCCCGAGGAAGGACCTTCGGTGCTTCGGCACGGAGGTGAGGGGGTCGGATTATACCGAACCGAAATCCTCTTCATGAACCGGCAGCAGATGCCTGACGAAGAAGAACAGTACCAGGTCTATGCTGCAATGCAGCGTGCAGTAGCACCCCATGCTCTTACATTCAGAACTCTGGATGCGGGCGGAGACAAACTTCTGGATGGCATGTTGCACGCAAATGAACAGAATCCGGCCCTTGGGGTGAGGGCAATTCGTCTTGCCCTGCAGATGCCGGATGAGTTTATGAAACAGTTGCGGGCAATTCTCCGTGTCAGTGCACAGGGGGATGTGCGTATCATGTTTCCAATGATCTCCGGCCTGGAGGAATTGCGCAAAGCCCGTGCATTACTGGATCGGGCCATGGCTGATCTGGATGCTGCCGGTGTCCCTTTTGACCGATCAATTGCGGTCGGTATCATGATCGAGATACCTTCCGCGGTTGTAGTTGCTGACCTTCTGGCTCGCGAAGTTGATTTTTTCAGTGTAGGAACAAACGATTTGATTCAGTATATTCTGGCAATCGATCGCTCCAACGAACATCTGACACACATGTACCAGCCACTTCATCCGGCTGTGCTCCGCTCCTTGCGTCGTGTCGTCGATGTGGCTCGCGAAGCCGGTATTGATGCGTGCATCTGTGGCGAAATGGCCGGTGATCCACTCTATCTACCTGTTCTCCTCGGTCTTGGTTTTAATGAACTTTCCATGGGCGCCACCTCCATTCCACGGGTTAAACAGGTGTTGCGGCGCTGCACAATGGAACGGGCGGCGGAAATCGCCACTGCCTGTTCCGGGTTTGCCACTGCCGAGGAGGCCGATTCGTTTCTCAAGGACGCCATGTCTCCCTATCTCTGCAATAGTCTCGATTGACGGGATAACCATGACACTGCAAATCTCTTTTTCGGTGTTCGCTTTCATTTTTGGGGCTGTGGTCGGCTCATTTCTCAATGTCTGTATCTGTCGCCTTCCTGCAAATGAATCGGTTGTCTCTCCCCCTTCCCACTGCCCTCACTGTCAATACCCGATCCGCTGGTTTGACAACATTCCGATCGTCAGTTATCTGCTGTTGGGTGGCAAGTGCCGAGGTTGTCAAGCAAAGATATCACTTCAATACCCGTTGGTTGAGCTGCTCAATGGCTTAGTGTGCCTGGCTCTTTTTATCAGTTTTGGCCCGACACTTGATTTTTGTGTCTTTTTTCTCTTTTGTTCGGCGCTGGTGGTAATTACATTCATTGATCTTGAGCACCAGATCATCCCCGATGAGATTTCTTTGCCTGGCATCGTGATCGGTTTTCTCTGCTCCTTCGTTCTTAATGGCCTGGGATGGCTTAACTCGTTGCTCGGTATACTCCTGGGGGGGGGCAGCCTGCTGCTGGTTGCTTACTGCTACCAGCGGCTTACCGGTAAAGAAGGCATGGGTGGTGGTGATATCAAGCTGTTGGCAATGATGGGCGCTTTCCTGGGATGGAAATCAATTCCGTTTATTATCTTTGCCAGTTCCCTGGTCGGCTCTGTGGTTGGTGTTACACTGATGCTGATCCAGAAAAAAGACTCCAAGCTGGCTATCCCCTTTGGTCCCTACCTCGCCTTTGGAGCTCTACTCTACATTTTTTTCGGTCCCCGTCTGATCGACTGGTATCTCAAATTGGGCGGTTTACAAGGATAATATCATGCCCCAATACCGTCCCAGCCTGACCGTTTCAATCATGGCCTTTCTGGGATTATTGCTGGTATTGACCTGGCTTCTGTTCAGCCTGTTGGCATTTAAAACCGCTGCAAACGATCTGTACGCCCAGAAAGGTGAACATGCCCGTACACTTTTAGCGGCATTCATCAGTCAGCTCCCCGATCCCATTCCTACCTATCCCGAAGGAATTATTCCTCCCGACTCATCCGCAGCCATCTATGCCCAAAAACTTTCCGAAGATGCCTCTTTTACCCGCCTGACACTTCTGGACAAAAACGGCAAGCCGATCTTCAGTGCTGGACGCGAAGGGAGTGATGTCTATCTTCCCTTTGCCAATGTGCCGCAAACAGTTTCAGGAAGCTACCTGCGGCACGATCTGAGGGGGATCACACATGTTGTCAACATAGTACGAAACGGGGTGCCAATCGCCAGAGCCGGTTTGGAAATGTCGCTGGACCCGGAGAAAGCCCGGCTTTCACGCACAAAGCAGGTTCTGGTGGCGTACTTTGTGCTAAATTTCTTTGTACTGCTTGGGTTGGGTTCCTTTGTCCTCTCCAAAATTGTCGTAAATCCCATAAACCGTTTGTTGACGGCAACCGAAAAAATTACCAGCGGAAACTATGGCCAGCATTTGAAAGTGACCGGCAGTGCGGACCTGGCCCGACTGGCCGACGCATTCAATGAAATGTCAACCTCCCTCTTTTCCAAGGACCGCCAGGTGGTGGAACAGATGGGCGCTTTGGAAAGGGTCAACTCCGATCTGAGGCAGGCGCGAGAACAGGCGCTGCATTCGGAGAAGATGGCCTCAATTGGACTCCTTGCGGCCGGTATGGCCCATGAAGTGGGGACACCGCTGGCTGCCATCATGGGCTATGCCGAACTGTTGACCGGCGAGGAGCAGGATGGGGAGGAGGTAAGTGACTATGCGCGGCGTATCTCGCAGGAATGCGGTCGCATCGATCGCATCGTTCGCGGTTTGCTTGATTATTCCCGGCCTCGCAGCAGTGGTGTTGCACCGGTAGATATTCCCCAGGTTGTCAGGGAGTCGATCGAACTACTCAACCAGCAGGGGGCTTTTAAACGGATCACCCTGTCAACGTATTTTGAAAAGGGGCTCTTGCCGGCATTGGCTGATGCACACCAGCTTCAGCAGGTATTGATCAATCTGCTGCTCAACAGCAGGGATGCCATGCCGGATGGTGGAAAAATAAATATCAGGGTTACGGCTGGTGATTCGGGTAGGCGCGACCAGACCCAAGGATATATGCTGGTGGAGGTTCTGGACAACGGTATGGGTATTCCGCCAGAGAACATCACTAGTCTCTTTGAACCTTTTTTCACCACCAAGCCGCCCGGCAGGGGAACCGGCCTGGGGTTGGCAATCTCAGCACGCATCATCGAGGGCTTTGGAGGAAGGATTACCGTGAAAAGCACCATCGGCAGAGGCAGTTGCTTTACCCTGTGGCTGCCGTTTGTTTCGACACAAGGAGTTGGGCAATGACCGTTGCCAAACATATTCTGATCATTGACGACGAAGAAAACCTGCGCCACATGCTGACCGTTATGCTCACCCGTCAGGGGTACCTGGTTGACAGTGCGGCGCATGGCGCGGAAGGATTGGACGCCGTCCGCAGAAAAGTCTTTGACTTTATTCTCTGTGATATCCGCATGCCGGAGATGGATGGTAAGACATTTCTGGTCAATGCGCTCCATGAGCATGTCAGTTCTCCCATTATTATGATGTCCGCCTATGGTACGGTGGATACGGCAGTGGAGTGTATGAAGAAGGGCGCCTATGATTTTATCTCCAAGCCTTTTAAAAAAGATGAAATCATTATGGTATTGAAAAAAGCCGAGGAACGTGAACGCCTGAAGGATGAAAACAGCCGTCTTCGGGACAAGGTTTCTGGTCGCTTTGAGTATAGTGGAGTCATCAGCCGTAACGCCAGAATGGAAGAAATCTTTGATCAGATTCGCAAGGTTACCGATCTCAAAACAACCATACTGATTTTGGGTGAGTCCGGCACAGGAAAGGAATTGGTCGCTCGCGCCATTCACAGAAACGGCCGTCGCGCCTCAAAGCCCTTTGTGGCTGTCAATTGCGGCGCAATCCCGGAAAATCTTCTTGAAAGCGAATTGTTTGGTCATGTACGGGGCGCATTTACCGATGCCACGGGCGATAAAATAGGCCTTTTCGAGCAAGCTGACGGTGGTACCCTCTTTCTGGACGAAATTGGCGAAATGTCGCTGGCACTCCAGGTTAAGCTTCTGAGGGTTTTGCAGGAAGAGGAGATTCGCCGGGTTGGGGGATCGAAGTCCAGCAGAATAGATGTGCGCGTTCTTTCCGCCACTTCACGTGACCTGGAAGCAGATATTCGAAATGGGCGTTTCCGGGAAGACCTTTTTTTTCGTCTGAATGTCTTTTGTCTTCGGCTTCCGCCCCTGAGGGAGCGGGTTGAAGATATTCCGCTTTTGGCGGAGCATTTTCTGTCTGCCTGTTTTGGTGAGCGAGGAACGGAAAAACCACGCATTGAACCAGACGCCATGCGCAGCCTGATGGCCTATGGATGGCCGGGTAATATTCGCGAACTTGAAAATGCCATCGAACATGCCGCAATTGTCTGCGAGGGCGGACTCATTTCAGACTCATGTCTCCCGCTTTCAATCGGGTCTGCGGGGGTATCGCGCTCGGTCACGGATTCAGAAGAAGATCTTTCCATCAAAAAGGCTGAGGACGCGATGGAACGCGATCTGATCAGAAAAGCCTTGGTCAGGACCGGCGGAAATCGCACCCAGGCGGCAAAAATACTCGAAATCAGCCATAGATCTCTGCTCTATAAACTCAAGGAATTTGGAATCGACTAGGCAAAAGTTGCAGCCTGAAAAAGGCTGGATTTTTATTTGGTATGAAAAAATTGCGTAGTCATGTGGTGCCGAATAAAATTAATTAATAATTACGGCTAGTTACGGTTGATGAATAAGTGGCACCTTATTTGCTTGAAAACAACTTACCTGATATCCGAAAGGAACCTCAATGTTGAAAAAAATGTCCCTCTCTCTCTTAACCATCCTTATCGTTGCGCTACCTGCTTTTGCACTTGCCATGACCGGTCATGGTGGTGATTGCGCCTCTTGTCACAAGCTCACTGAAAAGGAAGCCACGGAATTGATCAGCAAAACCGGAGGGGTGGTCACCTCAGTCAAGCAGTCGCCTGCCAAGGGTCTTTTTGAATTGCAGGTGGAGAGAAATGGCCAAAAAGGCCTGATCTTCATGGATTACAGCAAAAAATTTCTGCTCCAGGGTATGGTCTTCGACCGGGAGAAACTGGAACCGGTAACTGCCCATAAACTGGATATTCCACAACCCAAACAGCAAACTTCGCTTGATGTCAAAACCATTCCCGTCGGCGGCGCTATCATCATGGGCAACCCCAAGGGAGCCAAAAAACTGTATGTCTTTACCGATCCCGACTGTCCCTATTGCCGCAATGCGCATGCCGAGTTAAAAAAGCTGGTCAAGCTTGCGCCTGATGTGGCCATCCATGTTGTACTGTTTCCTTTGCCGATGCATCCTGGTGCCTATGACAAGGCTCGCAGTATCGTGGAAGCCCAGAGCCTGGACATACTTGATAAGGCCTTTGAGGGCAAGGACGTTCCCAAGCCAGTGAAGGAAACCAGCAAGGCAACCGTCGATGAGAATATTAAATATGCCAATGCCAACGGCATTTCCGGAACCCCGACCATGGTCATGCCGGATGGCAAGATTGAGGTTGGTGTACGGGATGCTGAAACTTTGAAGAAGATGCTGGAAGGGAAGTAGCTTAGTGTTTTTGATTTAACTACGTTCACCATGCTTGGTAATAGATTACAGTAAGATTGTAAAAAGAAATTTCTGATCATGCTGTCAGTTGCGTGGAGGTGTTTTAATGCGAGCAAAAAAGATATTTGTTTCAGTTTTGATGTTCTGTTTTTTTTCTACAATACTCTGCGCCGCGCCAATGACATGGCGTTTTAATCAGCAATTAGAGCGGATTGAGCAGGGGCGTTATGTGATTGGCGGCGTTGCATATGTGTTGTCGCGGCAGGTAAAAGTTTTTATCGCGCCGGGAGGAAATCAGGCAGAGGCTAATCTGGTTCCCTCAACAGTAGATTCGCTCAGGCCCGGCGACATCGTTACCATTCAGGAACAGGGCGCATCCATTCTTGTTATTACCATTTCGAGGAGATAACATGAAAGTCAATAGTACTGTTTTCTCGATTACTTGTTCCGTTGCCATGCTCATGCTCATGGCTATATCGGTGAGTCCTGCTTCGGCAGCGGTGATGAATGATTACTGTAGTGTTCCGCCTTTTGTTAGCGCATCTTCACCTCCTCTGGTGCTGATTGTCGGCAGCAAGGATCACAAGTTTAATTACACGGCTTACAGTGATTCTGCAGACCTTGATGAAGATGGCAAGATTGATGCTGACTACAAGCATTCAATTGATTATTACGGATATTTTGATCCAGTCAAATGTTACACCTATGACTCAAGCGCCTCAGGCTCAGATCTGGACACTACAAATAATGGTTTTTTCAAGCCGGTTGGTTTCTCTCCCCTAGTTGCCAACAGTAATGATACAGCTTACAGCAAGGCGACATATGGCCACGAATACACAAAATTTTGTGCTGCAGGTCAATGGAGCGGCAATGTATTGAACTGGCTTACCATGACCAGGATGGATGTTCTACGTAAGGTTCTGTATGGCGGGCACCGAAGCCGGGACACTTCGGGTGCCGGATATTCCACGATGCTTGAAAGAACCTTTGTTCCGAGGGATGCCCATAGCTGGGCCAAGGAAATGTCCGGGCGTCTCTGCCGGACACTGGCCCCCAGCGCCTCAAAGCCCAAGTACACCACGTCATGTATTACTTCTGCTGAATGTGAAACAAATATTGGCTATACGGAATGTGACGATGTATCAAACCAGCTGATTGGCTTTGCGCAGGCTCCTTTGCCAACGGCATGCTCGTCCGCGGTTACGGTAAATACCGCTATCGACGGATTGATGCTTGTGGCCCGCTATCAGCACTCCAGCGCTTTCCCCTCAAGTATTGACAATGGAAATACCAACACAGATATCGTGACATCGTTTGATCCGTTGAGTCTGATCGATTATTTTACTGTTGGTTCATTTGCAGATACCAGGCTTGACCCGAATCTTAACAGCAGCCCTGATCATGCGAATATCATGGTTACAACGGAATTTAAATTTCCAATCGCTGATGCTTCTCCTGCGTCATCAACCACAGGCGCCGGATGGCGATTTGTTGTTGATAGTGATGATGGCGCTGACGCTACCCTGATTAATACCACGACCTCCGCCCAGTTGGTCGTGGCCTCGTTCTACGGTCCCCATGGCGCCTGTTTTCCCACAGCTGGCGGGCCGGTTGGTGAACCGCTTACCAATGCCTGTGCCGGAATGACAACTACCCCCATAAGCACTACTCTGAATACGACCACTGGCATTGGCAGTAATTTTGTAATGTCAGCCGACCCAACCTGGTATCGCCTCATTGTTCGACAGACCAACGGAATCGGACAATCAGGTGTACGCTTGTGGTACAAAAAACCAACTGACAGCGCTACTGATCCCTGGCGTATCTTTGGCGTTCCTGTGCCAGCTGTGGCCGGTGATGGTAATTTTAAAAATACCCAGTTCAGACGCTACAATATAACCACAAGCAATGTCTGTAGCCTGAAAACTGACAATTTTATTGCCTCCGGTCAACCTACTTCCACTGCCGTCTCTCAGCAGCGCCACATATTCTGCTCCACCACCGATACGACTGACAATAGTGCCTACGGAGTTACCGGAAACTTCAGGCCCGGTCCTCCACTTCTCAAACTGGTAAAAAACTCAACTTTGCGTCTGTGGGACTGGGGCGCCAAGCAAGCCCCACTCTGCGATTTTCCCTTTGACGGCGTGAGTAACGGGACAACCAGTGGTACAAAAAGCGGATCACAGTACATTGTCAGGGTCAAGTCCTGCGATCCGAACTTTTTCGACCCGGCCACAAATTATGAGAAGTGCAAGAAATATGTAAATGCTTCCAATGTCGCAACCTGGAAACCGATCGGGCTGTTGCAAAAATACGGTGAAGGACAGAAAAATACGAACATATGCTCCCGCACCTTTACAAAAACCTGTACGACAGACGCAGACTGTACCACTGCCACGGAAGGGCTCTGTGTGCCGGTTTCGCAAATGTATTTTGGACTTATGACCGGGTCGTATACAAACAACTTGTCCGGAGGTGTTCTCAGAAAAGATATCACCAGCATCACCGACGAGATCAATCAGGATACCGGGGTGTTTAACTATAACAGCTCAGTGACCACACGCCCGGCAGTCAAACCGCAGGGTGAAATTATCAGAACCTATGAACGACTTGGCATTGTCGGATTTGACGGCTCCAATTACACTGCGACTCCGGCCTATAGCGGAGGATGTACGCCTTTTGTCAGGATGGAAAATAATGCAGTTGGGCAATGCCGCGATTGGGGTAATCCCTTGGCCGAAATAATGTATGAAGGACTTCGCTACCTGGCCGGCAAGGCATCACCAGATACCAACTATGCTGCGACTGATTCCTGGATCGGTCCCAACCAGCCTTGGGGAATAGCCAAAACCAGTACATCAACTCCGCTTTTGCAACCCTATGGCACTACGGATGGAACCACCCCAGACCCAAGCGACCCCTTGATGCTGAAACGAGAGAACGCTCTTTTTCCGCGTTGCTCCAAACCCTTTATGCTTGTATTGAGCGACATTAACAGCAGTTATGATGGAGATAAGCTCCCGGGCAGCAGCTACTCAACCATGACGGAAGATGCAAACAAACCCACTCTTAATTTTAACGCGGCCAATTTGTTGAATATCATCGGTTCCGCCGAGTTGATCAACGGAACTAATCAGTTTATCGGCCAGAGTCTCGCGACAAATAACGATGATCTTTGCTCTTCCAAAAATGCTTCTTCAAATTTCAGCTTTCTGCGGGGGCTCTGTCCCGAAGAGCCGACCCGTCGTGGAACCTATTATGCCGCTGCCGTATCGTATTACGGTGCTACGTTGCTGCCATACCGGATCGATGCAAGCGGTAACAAGCTAAATGATGGCACCGCCGCACCCAATGGACCCCGATTGAGAAAATCGGGCGTGCCGTCCATAACCACCTATGCCGTTCCGATTGCTTCCCCCATTCCCGAGTTGAAAGTCAAACTGGGCACTGGTAAAACTATTGGATTAGTGCCCTTCGGCAAGTCGATCTACTGGACCGGTGGTTCAGACTTTGCCGCGAACTGCTGGAACAAATGCACAAAAACAATCGATGCCGATGGATTGAGGATGACTAGTTGTGCATCAGATGCGTACTGTGGCGGACAACAGATCGTTCCGATCTATGTTAATGACATCCGATACGATACCAGCCACAACCTGACCTACGCAGACTTCCGGATCAATTTCGAGGATTCGGAGCAGGGTAATGACCATGACATGGATTCGGTTATCGGTTATGAGCTCTGTACCAAGGCGTCGGTTACTGCCGGAAATGGTAGTGGCTGTAAGGTTTGTTCGCTAACGAATGCTACCTATCCCAAACGTTGTAATGTGGACGCAGACTGTGGAACGGGTGAAGGAACCTGCAATGGCGCAACACTCGCTTCGGATCAGGTCATGGTTACACTAAACTCCCAATTCTCTTCAGCAGGTATCGATTCGGCGCTTGGTTTCGTTATTACAGGAACAAGTGGCTCACGCGTAAATGGGACCGCAAATGACGGTGTGTATATGCCGATCAGAAATAACGAAAATCACGGGACACCTCCGCAAACTGGGTCTGGAGTTGGTGGAGTAGGTCTTCCGCTTAAATGGACCAAAGTTTTCACTGCCTCCAGCACCAATGTTCAGTTGCTGCATGACCCACTTTGGTATGCTGCCAAGTGGGGCGGATTCCAGGATAAAAACGCACCATCCGATTTGACCGCGCTTACCACCTATGTCGCCAAACCGGATGATGCTAAGGAATGGGCAAATAACTGTCCGTATATTCAGGGTCTTACTCCTGATACTGTTCCTGGTTCATATTACAATACTCAACTTGCCAAATGCGATCCCGACAATTATTACCTGGTTGTTAACCCTCTAAAGCTGGAAACGCAGCTGAATAAAGCGTTGAATGACATTCTTACAAAGGTCGCTTCCGGCACAGCCTCTTCGATTCTCAACAACAGCGAGGGAAGTGGGGCAAATCTTCTTCAGGCGGTATTTTATCCACAGAAAAACTTCAGCAGTGACAGCAAGGTAGACTGGATTGGAGAAATGCAGAATCTGTGGTACTACCTCGATCCATTTTTTCAACTCAGTACAGTGCGGGTCGATTCGAATAGCGACTTTAGCCTGGATTTGAAACAGGACAATATTGCGAAGTTTCGGTTTGACACAGAACAAAACCAGACCGTTGTCGACCTGATTCAAGATACCAAAGGTGATGGATCCGTGCTTTCTACCCCAACTACATATGGATCTGATGATCCTAATGTCTTGAGTCTCTGGAGGGCGGGACGTCTACTGTGGGAACGCAATCTGACCTCGGATCCGCGTAAAATTTATACTGTTACAAATCCTGCTGCTGGATCTCCCTTGACACTGATGGCCAATAACGGAACTTTCAACACAAATGCGACGGTGATCAATCTTTTGCAGGCCTCCACGACTGATTCAGGGGTTGAGGCTGGTAAAATTCTCGATTATCTAAACGGAGACGATCAACCATTGTCAGGATACCGCAGCCGCACCGTTACCATTTCCGGGTGCGGTCTCGCCGACGTACTAGGATGTACACGTACCTGGAAGTTGGGAGATATCATCAACTCGACACCACGACTGGAGTCTTCTGTCAGGCTGAATACATATAATTCGCAACCGCCAGCCGGGTATAGCGATAGTTCGTATAACAGTTTCATCAACTCACATAATTACACTCATCGCGGAATGACCTTTGTCGGCGCCAACGACGGTTTGTTGCATGCGTTTAAACTCGGCATCCTCAATGTGAAAAATCAAACCAAATTTCATAAGGCCAGAATTGATAATTTTGATGATACACAGGCAACTGCTGCAAGCCATCTTGGTCGTGAAGAGTGGGCCTTTGCCCCCCGCAATGTATTGCCATATCTGAAATATATGGCCGACCCAAATTATTCACACCTTTTTTATGTTGATAACACCGCAACACTTTTTGATGCGAGTATTCACGCGCCGTCTGATACTGCGATAGGGTCGTGCAATGCAGCTAATTACTGGAACTGTGAGAAGAAAACTGATGTTGATACAAGCAAAATTCTAGATATGAACAAAACCAGTTGGAGAACGATTCTTATTGGGGGCATGGGTTTTGGTGGTGCAAGCCGAAATTCCACCACACCAACATTCGCACTGGGTGGCTGTGATGATAAGGTTAGCACCGGGACGTGCGTAAAGACCCCCATAGCGGGAGTTGGTTACTCTTCATATTTTGCGCTGGATGTTACCAATCCGCATGTTTTGCCCGGGACTAATGCAACCGAAGATGTTAAATTTCTATGGGAGTTTAATGGAGATCCTGCAAATAATGACTACCTCGGTTACACCACGTCTGGGCCGGCCATTGTAAGAATTGGACCAAAGGATAGAAATGGACAATGGTATGCAGTCTTTGCATCTGGTCCAACGGGCCCAATTGATAATGCCAGTCGTTCATTTTTGGGTAAGTCTGACCAGAATCTGAAAATTTTTATTGTTGATTTGGTGTCTGGGGCACTTCTGCGTACTATTGATACAGGTATTACCAAAGCGTTTGCAGGTTCAATATCTGGGGCTGTTTCAGACAATGATCGATGGAATAATGCTGCAACTGGTTTCTATAGTGACGATGTCGTGCACATCGGTTACGTTCAGGTTGATACCTCCGTCACTCCAAACACCTGGACTAAAGGTGGCGTACTCAGGTTGACGACAAAAGAGAATCCCGACCCCAGTCAATGGGTTCTGAGTACGGTTATTGATAACATTGGACCAGTTACCACCTCAGTTACGAAACTGCAGGACAGGTTTGGGGTGTATGACAAGACCAAGGTTGCAGCCGCAACCGGAAAATTGTGGCTCTACTTCGGAACTGGACGCTATTTCAACAAGGCTGACGCTCTTGATAAACCATACCAGCTTTTTGGCATTGAAGAGCCCTGTTATTCTAATAATATTGGCTCCCCAAATTTCACACCTGTTGGTCCGAAAAATAAAATTGACCCATCGTGCACTAAATCTGTGTCAATAGGAGATTTACAGTCACAAAACGGGAATGCGACCACCTCTGCCCTGAAAACTCTGCCTCTGACTGCACGTGGGTGGTACGTTGACCTCGATACGTCTGCCCTCAACGACGGCTTCAGTTCGGAACGAGTTGTTACCAATCCGGTTGCATCCACTGCTGGAGCAGTTTTCTTTACAACATTCAGACCAACGCCTGATATCTGCAAGTACGGTGGAGATTCTTATATCTGGGCGCTGAAGTATGACTCGGGCGCAGAACCACCTGCTGCAGCAATGCAAGGCAAGGCGATAATGCAGGTGTCAACGGGTGCACTGGCGGAAATTTCCCTTGCGGATGCCTTTAAAAGTTCAACTAATAATAAGCGTTATGACAACAGACGAATTGACCATCCCATTTCTGGTATGCCGCCTTCGGGAGTAGGGCTGTTGCTTGTTACGAATCCAAAGCCCGTCAAAAAGATGCTGCATTATCAAGAAAATTAAGTGTCGCAGAGTGCCCGGAGTTTACCCATGAAACTGTTACCGTCCGGTTGCGGTTACTACACGAAAAGAGAACAACCATGAAATCTCGGGGATTTGCTCTGACAGAACTGATTGTTGTGATGACTATCATAGGCATTATTCTCGCTATTACGACACTTGATTTTGGATCGTGGATGAGAAAATACGACGTAGATGCCCAGATCAAGGAGATGCACAACGATTTGAGCGATGTTCGTTTGAAGGCGGTGCAGAGCAAGATGCAGCACGATGTGGTCTTCAATTCATCAAATTATGTCTTTATTCGCTACTCAAGTGAGGGCACACCGGGCACTAATGTTTATAGAAAAGACCTGAAGTACCCCATTCAATTTGTTTCAGGAGGCGCCTTACAGAATTTCTCGGGTGAAGTGATGTCCGTAAATGCTCGTGGTTATACCTTTAACCTTTATACAATTGTAATTCCTGGGCAAGCCGTCGCAAGTGCAGACTGTCTGGTCGTGTCAAATACGAGAGTGAACATGGGGAAATATGATGCTTCAACACAAATATGCTCCTTCAAATAATCAGGGTTTTACGCTCATTGAGTTCCTGGTAGCTATTGTCATCATGATGGTTGGACTCATGGCGCTTCTTCAGTGTGTAAACGTTGCCATAGTCAGGAATCTGGAAAACCAGTACCGAGATGGGGCGGTTTCACTGGCAGATGAACGCTTGGCTGCTGAGACGGCAAAGACATTCACCCTGATATCATCTGCCGAAGTAAGCAGACTGGTAATCCCAAGACCAATAAATAATACATTTAAAAACTATAGTGTCATTCGTAGCGGTTCAACAATGCCCGATGTGTCTGGGCTTCCTCTTGCAGATAGAGATAGCTCTGATGATGTCTATTCTAAAATTGTTAATATCAGGGTGAGTTGGAGATATAAAAATAATCGGTTTGAACACACAATGTCTGGAATGGCGAGCAGGAGCAGGTCTAACTCGCCCAACATACGATGAATCTCAACTTTATGAACGGTAAATTTATGATGACCACAAACTCAAAAGGATTCACCCTTGTCGAACTAATCGTCGTAATGCTTGTATTTGGCGTGATCATCTCGATAGCAGGTGGCGCTTTTAAAACGATTCTGAGCCATTCGACCAGACTTGTGAAGAGTGAAGAAAGCAATATTGAAGGGCTTATCGGATTGGAGATGTTCCGGCATGACCTTGAACAGGTGGGTTTCGGGCTTCCCGGCTCATATGGTGATGCCATAGTATCATATACGGAAGCTTCTACGGGTTCGGGGACAGTGGCCGGTAGGCTGAATGACGCCCCTAGTGGAGTTCCACGTGCTGTTGCTGGAGCAAATAATATTCCTGCCGGTTTGGATGACACCACTTCATACTCTGGCACTGGATCGTTCAGATTGCTTCCGGGTACCGATTATCTGAGCATCAAGGCGTCATCAGTTGGTACCAATGAAGCGTCACAGCGCTGGTCGTACATTAATTACTCGAGTGAATCACTCGGCAGCAAACCTCCCAAAACATGGCAAAGTAAAAATTTATTGCCTGGTGACCGAGTTATTATACTTAACCGTACTTTTGCAAATGGCGTGTATAAAAACACGCTGATGGCGGATACCAACACGACGCCTGCTAACTATTGGGCAAGTTACAGCAATTCTGGACTAGCTGGTATATATTCTCCAAAGTCGCCCGAACAGTTCTTTTATGTGTATGGTATAACTCCCAGCGGTACTACCCCCGGAATGCCATTCAATCGTGCAGACTATTTTGTTGGTATCCCTTCGACGAGCGCCAGAATACCCGATGTATGTGCAAGTGAGATTGATGGCGGCGGCAATCGGCTTGTCGGCATACTCTATAAGGCAACGGTCAATCACGCTAATGGCAAATTAACCTATATGCCGATTCTTGATTGCGTGGCAGACATGCAGGTGATCTATGGGTGGAATTTTCGTGATTCCACTGGTACGGTTAGCACTGACGCTGATGTGATGGGAGATGGTTTGATTGATACGTGGTCGACGCCATTAAACTCTGATGGGACCGGGCCAAATACTGTGAGTGGAGCTGCATCTGCGGCCCAGGTGAGTGCCGCTCTTTTGGACCCTGCATTACTTAGTGCCCGCTTAAAAACGATAAAAGTGTATATTCTGGCACAGGTTGGAAGAAGAGATCGGGAATACACATATGTCAACACTAATCCTGTGACAGGGGTTGGTGCTACAGATATATTTGTTGGGCCTGTCGACAATTCAGGCAGGCCAGAAACACTGACTCTAGGTCGCGTTTTCCCTTTAAAGCCTGCTGGTGGTGCGGATCTGACCCATTATCGCTGGAAGGTCTATCGATTGATCATTACCCCCAAAAACTTGACAACCAATAATTAATGTTAAGTCAAAAAGGCTCATACCATGAAACGCTATCTGTATGACAATCAAGGAATAGCCCTGGTTACTGCGCTTATGATGACGCTAATTTCGATGGCTATCATTATGACGTTACTTTATGTGATGACTGCAAGTACGCAACGTTCCGGTGCAGCCAAGCGCTATCATTCTGTGTTGGAAGCAGCAAATGGTGGAGCTGTTCTTGTTGTAAAGGATCTTATGCCCTACCTGATGAACCAGTTTCAGTCTTATACTAGCTCACAGGTAATCAATAATGCAAAAACTGATTTTGCTGGTGTAAGTTTGGAAACAACAACAGCAGATTGCTTGAAATCAAAAATGTATCAAAACACCGCAAACTGGCCAACGTCCTGTAATGCAACTTTCAACCCAAAAACGCTGCCAGATGTGACTATGACACTTCAAGCCACATCCAATACACCTTTTACTGTTTATGCAAAAATTGTTGATACTATTGTCGGTAACTCAGATACCAGCGGATCCCGCTTAGAAGATGGTAGTGGCGCAGCATACAATTCAGCAACAACGACACCCATGCCTTTCCCATATATGTATCGTTTAGAGGTGCAAGGTGAGCGACAAAGAAACTCGATTGAAAAATCTAATATTTCAGTTCTTTACGCCTATTAATTAGGTTCTTGCTAATATATTTTTTGAACGAACTGCATAACTATAAACCTACAACTTAATACTATTTTAACATGCAAAAAAATCAGCAGTGAAGTTCTTTTGATTTCAACTTGAAGCGAGTTTTTTCTATTTTAAGATGGATTTAAAAACAGAGTTATATTATAGTTTATGGGATTGTTGAATCGAAATCAGGGGGTTCAATGCTGTAGGTTAGATATCCATATAGCAAGTTAACCGATAATACTAAACCACCCGCGAGGGTGGGACGGAAAGCCCATTGGGTCTCATCGAGATAGCCGGGTCGCCGAAATTTCTTGTGAAAAGAGTTTGGCGATTCGGTTTTTTTTGTCCAAAAGAAAAAATAACACTTTTTTATGCATAGAATGAGTAAAAATGAGGAATAAAGCCGTCATTTTCTGTTTTTATATATAACTTCATATAAATTACTTGACTTTGATGTCATTTGTAGTAAATCTTACGACAGTATTATCAATGTCTTAGGATGCTAATATGAAGATTCAAAACAGTGTTAAGTCAATCAGGGAGTCGCGCTTGTTGAGCAAGGCAGAATTAGCACGCCAGGCTGGAGTATCCTCACTAACCATCGACAGGGTTGAACGTGGTGAGAAGTGTCGCTTGGAAACAATGAGGAAAATAATCTTAGCATTGGGTTACTCACTTGAAGATAAGGAAAAGGTCTTTCAGACTGAATTACTGACGGGATCATAACATGTTTTTATTAAACAGAAATAAAGAAGTCGTCGGAATTGATATCGGATCCAGCTCTATAAAGCTTGTTCAGCTAAAAGAGCATAAGGGAGGATACCAACTTATCAATGCTGGTATTATGCCCCTTCCTCCCGAGGCTATTGTCGATAATACTCTTATGGACAGTTCTTCAATTGTAGACGCAATAAACAACCTGATCTCGAGCCTTGGTGTTAAAATTAAAGGAGTGGCCTGTTCCATATCTGGAAATTCAGTAATCATACGTAAAATATCTCTTCCTGCCATGTCAGTTGATGAACTTGAAGATCAGATCAGCTGGGAGGCCGAACAATACATCCCCTTTGACATAAATGATGTTAATATTGATTTTCAAATACTTTCCCCGGATAATATTGACCCTTCAAAGATGAATGTTCTTCTTGTTGCAAGCAAAAAAGATATTATTAATGACTATGTTACAGTATTTAATGAGGCTGGGCTGCAGCTTTCGGTCGTTGACGTTGATTCGTTTGCCGTCCAGAATGCCTTTGAAATTAACCATGACATCAATTCTGATGAGGTTCTGGCGTTGGTGAATATTGGCGCCGGCATCATGAATATAAATGTGGTCAAGGACGGTCTGACTCTGTTCACCCGTGATGTACAGATGGGTGGTAATCTCTATACAGAGGATATTCAAAAACAGTTGGGGGTTAGTGGCGCTGAAGCCGAGTCATTGAAGATGTTGGCTCATGAAACTCGCAGCGACACTCTTGCTGATGTTATCAGCAAAGTAAACGATACTATCACGCAGGAAATTAGACGTTCGCTGGACTTTTATAATTCAACAGCTAATGATGACAGAGTTACAAAAATTTTTGTAAGTGGTGGCTGTTCGAAAATGTATAACCTGGTTTACACGATTACTGAAAAGCTTGCATTACCTGTGGAATTTATTAATCCATTTGCCAAACTCCAATATTCTGAAAAGGATTTTGACCCAGATTACCTGCAGGAAATCGGTCCGCTGATGGCAGTACCTGTTGGACTTGCCATAAGGAGGGTCGGAGACAAATGATTAAAATTAATCTCTTGCCTGTTAGGGCTGCAAAAAAGAAAGAAACAGCTGTACAGCAAATTTCAATATTTTTTTTCGGTCTGGTTCTAGTCCTTGCTATTGCCATGACAATGTTTTTTGTGAAACGCCTTCAAATCTCAGATACTAAAAATGACATTTCAACAGCAAACAATAAAATTAATGACCTGAAGTCAAAAATTGGTAAATTAGAAGAGCTAAAAACACTCAAGGAGCAGGTCAAGAAGAAGCTTGATGTATTGAATCAATTACGGAAAAACAAAACTGGTCCTGCTCAAAGGCTCGCAATACTTAGCGATAGCGCACCAGATCAATTATGGCTGACATCCTATACAGAGACCAATGCCGACATAAAAATGTCAGGTCTTGCCTTCAATGAAGAAATGATTGCAAATTTCATGCGTTCCCTTGAAGCATCTACTGACTATGCAGGCGTCGAACTCCTGGTTTCCGAACAAAAAGAATCGGAAGGTGTTAAGTATAAAAGATTTGATATTACATGTAAGTTGCGTTCATCTGTAGAGGCTTCAAAATCACAGCAACCGGCACCGTTATCACCTGCGCCTGCCACACACGTAAAATAGCACTTTACCCATAAAGAACGGACTTGCCATGGATCCACAAGTTGAAAAATTGCTCAAATTGCCGACTAAACAAAAGATACTTTTATTTGTACTCTTCATGATTCTTGAAGCAACTGCACTGGTTTGGTTTTTGTACAGGCCAGTGTATCAAGAACATGAGAGCTTGAAAGCTGATTTGACTAAGTTGCAAAATGAAATTGAAGAAAAAAATCGAATTGTGGCTAACCTGCCCAGGTTACAGCAGGAGTATGATCAGCTAAATCGAGAGCTTGTGCAGGCATTAACTGAATTACCCAACTCCAAGGAGATCCCATCGCTCTTGACAAGTATTACTACACTTGGCAAAAGTTCCGGACTTGATTTCCTGTCTTTTAAACCGAAATCCGAGGTTTCAAAAGATTTCTATGCCGAGGTTCCTGTTGAAATTACAGTGTCGGGTTCTTTTTATAGTGTAGCCAATTTTTTCGCTGCTGTTTCAAATTTACCGCGGATTGTCAACATAACAAATGTCGCTTTCACAGATGTAAAGAGTGTTAATAATAGGATACTAACCAAGGTAAATTGTCTTGCAACAACTTTCCGCTTCCTTGACAAGAAAGAGATTAAGAATGACTCAAAAACTGTCAAAAAATAGTCATAAGTTTATGCTGTTGATCGGCATTGCAACAGTTGTTTTGTTTGCTCATGGATGCAGTAAAAATGAGCCTCCCCCTCTACCAGTACCTGCTGCACCACTCCCTGCAAAGCAACCACAAAAACCGGTTCAAAAACAGGTTAGTACATCATTAAAGTTGAATGTACCGCCAGTAAATCAGTTTGATTTTAGTACGAAAAAAGATCCGTTTAAACCCTACGCCATTATTAAAAAAGTTCCAATATTGTCTGCTGAAAAGTTGCGGAATAACCAGAGACTTGCACTTCCTATTCACAGCTTTGATATCAGTCAGTTTAAGTTGATAGGTGTTATTTCGGGGGGCAAAGAGAGCCAGGCAATGGTGACAGACCCTAATGGAAAAGGCTATGTCCTTAAGGTTGGCATGACAATAGGAAAAAATGATGGTCGGATTGTGTCAATTGCAAATAATGGAGTTGAAGTGCTGGAGCAGTTTAAGGATGATAACGGCAGGGTGCGCAAAGAGCACATTAAAATCAGCATGCCGAGGAAACAATAAGGAGTTTCGCATGAGGTGGATAACGAAACAATCGATAGTTTTGGCCTTTGCCCTTGTACTTGTGGTGGGCTTAGCGAGTGTTGTTCCGAGTGACGCGGAATCTGCTCGGGAAACTCCACAAAACGCGCAAATAAAATTATCTGACGTTGAAGCAATCACGGTGAGTGGTGAGGGGGATGCGGCTGAACTTGTTATTAAACTATCCTCTCCTGCTACATATACCAGTTACAAAACTACATCACCACTTAGACTTGTTATTGATTTGTCTCAAACAACTCAGGGGAAAGTTATTTCACCGGTTATATTTAATAAGGGTAACTTCAAAAATGTTAATGTTAATCGTTATGATACCGATGCAGGGGTCTTGACCCGTGTTGATGTGGAACTAAAGAATGATGCGGATGCCGTTCTTTCCGTGTCTCAGGAAAAGCCAGGCGAGATACGGGTGGCATTTCCGTTACTGGCTGCGCAGCCAGCAGTTGCTGATTCTGCCAATGCTTCTAAGGCAGCACTTGTGGAGCAAGTAAAAGATGATGCTATAACACCCCCCAAAACGACTGTTCCTGAACAATCTTCTGTAATAGTTCCATCGACAGCTTCTACACCTTCAGTGCATGCTTCTGTTGTGAGAGCTTTGACAGCGATATCCATCAAAGACAATACTGTTGTTCTCACAATAGAAGGTGGTGCAGGCGAATTTAAGACAATTCGACTTAGCAAACCAGAGCGGTATGTTGTTGATTTGCAGGGAGTTAGCAGTTCCTTGTCGCCAAGAATAATTCCTATTAACTCATTTGGTGTGTCTTCAGCGCGCTTGGGTATTTACCCTGAAAAAGTGAGAGTTGTGTTTGATACGGTGGATGGCAGTTTTCCTGAGTCAACCATTTTTAAGTCTGCTGAAGGTGTGACAATTGCTTTTAAAAAAACACTTTCTGAAGAAAATCCGAACACACGTTTGATGACTGCAAAAAATAATGATAAATTATCAGAACCGGTTAAAGTGCCAGAACCAGTTTCAACAAATCTGCCAAAGTCTGCCCCTGTAGCGGTACCTGCATCATTAACAGAAAAACCTGCATTGCAAACAACTTTAAAAAGCACAGAGCATGTTGTTGCTCCAAGTGTTGAAATGATCGATTTTCAGGTGGTTGATGGAATTTCTCGAGTTGCTGTAAAAATCGTTGGTGATTTTGTCGTTGATTCGCCGATAAAGTCTCCTGGTTTTGTAACATTAACCATTAAGAATGCTGCACTACCAAAAAAACTGCAACGATCATTAGAGACAAAGGGTTTTGTCTCCCCGGTGCTGCGAGTTACGCCGCTCCAAGTTAAATCCCGTAAGGCTATAGATACAAAAATACGTGTTGCAATGCGTAAAAATGTTCCTTACGAGTTTAGGCAGGAAGGAGATATGCTTTTCTTGGATTTTAAAAATCCAGTAAGTATGACAGTTGATAATATTACTTCTGATCTTCAGGATAATCGACTAAATAGTTATCGAGAAGTAAAGGCAAATGCACATAAAGATACTGAGCTAAATACAGAGTTAGTTTCCCACGCTGAGCCTTCACTTAAACCGCTTGATTCGTCAAAATCTTATAAAGGTCGTAAGGTGACTCTTGAGTTTGCAGACGCGGAGGTACGTAAGATATTCCAACTCCTGTCTGAGGTAAGCAATAAAAACTTTGTGCTAGGAGACGATGTAACCGGCTCGATAAGTATCAAACTTGTGAATGTTCCTTGGGACCAGGCTCTGGATATTATTTTGGATACTAAGGGGCTTGATAAGCGTGAAGATGGCAACATAATCATCATAAAGGGTAAAGGAAAGTTTAAATCACAGGCAGACGAGGATCTGGAAATTAAAAAGACACAGCTCAGATCCATAGAGTTGAAGTCGGAGACATTCAATATTAACTATTCCGATATTGGGGGGATAGTATCTCAGTTTACTGCAATAAAGTCTGACCGCGGTATTATTTCGCCAGATGCAAGAACCAATAAGGTTATTGTAAAAGATATACCACAGGTTATTGAGGATATGCGAAGACTGCTTGCTCAGCTCGATATTCCAGAAAGACAGGTTATGATTGAGGCCCGTATCGTTGAAGCAACTTCAACGTTTACCCGCAGTCTGGGAGTTAACTGGGGTATTCATTATCGTGATGCTGCTGGTTCAATTCTTGGAATTACCGGCCTTGATACAGGCTTTGGAGGCCTGACATCCACCCCCCCTACAAGTGGTACCGGAACGCAATCCGGTGGCAATATGGGTATTTCATTTGGTACGTTGGCAAGCAATATTCGTTTGGACTTGAGGCTTAGCGCTGCGGCAGCTGCTGGTTTAATTAAAATTGTGTCTACTCCGAAGGTGGCAACAATCAACAATAAAACAGCTAAGATAACTCAGGGGCAGCAGGTTCCTTACACTTCTTCAACATCAGATAAAGTTGAGACAAAGTTTATTGAGGCTGCTCTTGCGCTTGAGGTTACTCCGCACATTAACGCCAATGGAACTATCGGTATGAAAATCGATGCAAAGAATGATTCCGTGGGAACAGTTCCAACCGGGAGCACGGCTCCTGCTATTAATAAGAAACAGGCAACAACGGAAATGTTACTGAGAGATGGTGAGACAACTGTAATTGGTGGGATTTTTGTTGACTCTGATAATGATTCTGATGAAGGCGTTCCTTTTTTAATGGATATACCGCTTTTTGGTAAATTATTCAAAACAAGCAACAAAACAAAAACTAAAACAGAATTGCTTATATTTATAACTCCAAGGATATTGGGAATATCCTAGTAATACGTCAGCTATTGTAAGCTAATAATATATTGCCTCTGGTCTGTCTGGAGGAAACTTTTCTGCGGAGGTTTATATGAATTGGTTTTTAAAGGGGATTCTTACTCTTGGTTTGGCTCTGTTTATAGCTGGTTGTGGAAGTGGTGGGACAACAGCCATTGGTAATACGGTAGCTGTGACCGCCGGAATAACAACTGGGTCAGCTGGAAGTGTTTTTGCGAATATTAGTACTACATCTACTGGTAGTAGTGTATTTACGGCGAGTCCAATAAGCGTTACCTTGACTTCTGTTGCAACAAGTACCAATAACACTGTACCTACCTCACCGGTTAGTATTAGTCGAATCTCAATGAGCTTGACGCCGCTACCTTCCTCCAATACAGATAATTCCTCAAATGCACTATCACCGGTTATACCTAATCCAGCATATACCAATATTACTCAAGGGGTTGGTGGGGTAATCCCTGGTCCAGGCACATTGAAAATTGACGGAATTCCAATTTTAGGACTTAGTGACGGAGCGGTTCTCTTGAATGCTTTTACTGCATCAAAACTTACAAACGTTCAGTACAATTATATTGCAAACCTTTTGTTTTTCTGTGTAGAGGCAAATACCGGCAAACAGATATTGGTTCCCTGGTCAGTTGGTGTTGAAGTAAGCTTACGCGCGCCGTGATATTCTTTATCTGTTATTGGTAGAAGTTTTCTTTAAATACTATTTAACATTTTAATATTGTAAACATAGTTGGTAACTAGACTAAAATTGAACAAAAATAGTTATTGATACTATTAATTACAAACAACCTCCGTGGAGCAAAACCTCGGAGGTTGTTTGTTTCCAACCCTTAATGTGTGCTGCAATTTGCAGGCAATGACTCTTCCTGGTTGCTCCATTTTACTTCAATGTTTTTTTCATCTCCAACACATTTCCTCCATTTGCTTTTCTGTACACAACCGAATCCATTAACGCTCTGATGATAAATATCCCACGTCCGGACTCATTTAAGCAGTCCGAATCAAAGGATGGACAGGGAACTGAGTTCAGATCAAATCCCTCTCCGTTGTCGTAGACGAATATGCTGAGAACATCATTGGTGACATGAATGCATATTTGTATTTCTTTGTCAGGGTCTGCTGAATTCGCATGCCGTATGGCATTTGCCATAGCCTCTGTCAGTACAACATTGAGGTTGCGTGCAAGGCATTCCCTGTCACAGGGTGGCCCGCATATCTCACGAGCCATATTTTCACCGATGTTACCGATCAAGCTGAGATATCTCGTCTGATTGGGGACCCTGATCTGTATATCTATTTCATTTCTCATGGATTTCCCACGTAAGCATTTTGACAATTAATAACTTTCGAGCGCTTCATCTGTGGTTTGAAATATATCAAAGACCCGGTGAAGACGAGTTAGTTCAAACATTGATCTGACCTGGGTCTGTAGTCCGGAAAGTTTAAGAGAACCCTGACGGGTAGAGGCATTTTTAAAGCCTGACACAAGCACTCCTAATCCAGAACTGTCAATAAAGCGAACGTCTTTAAGGTCTACAATCAATTCCTTTGATCCTGCAGCAAAAAGCCGATTCATTTCAGCTTTCAAATCCTCAGAATTGTGTGCATCCAAGCGCTCTTCCTGTACAAAAACGACCTGCCTGTTATTGATTGTTTCTGTTTTAAGGTTCATAGTTTCTCCTAACATGATGAGTTCAACACATTGAATGTTTGATATTTTATTCACATAGATCTTCTAATGCAAAACGTCATTGTCAGAGAATCTTGAGTACCACCAATGATATGTCATCCTGAAAAGCGTCAAGACCAGTATACTCTGTAATAGTTGTATAGAACGAGTCAATAATATCATTTGCTGGCAGATGACGTGTTGCTTGGAGATGACTGCTAACTCTTGGAATACCAAATAATTCGCCGTCAGGGTCAGTTGCCTCGATCAGGCCATCAGTGTAGAAAAGCAACACGTCACCCTTGACAAGAACTATACTTCGCTCTTCAAAAAGTACTGATGGTTTAACGCCTATTATAAGCCCTTCAGCGTCGAGTTCAATACAACTGTTTTCCCCATCACGGCAGACAAGTGGGTGATTGTGCCCAGCATTTGCATATGACAGACGCCCGGTGGCTGAATTGTATTTTGCGTAAAACATGGTGATGAACAGTTCAGCTCGGGTAAGGTCATCATAAAGTTGACTGTTGAGGGCTTTTAGTATTGCGCAAGCACTGTGAGCAGAATTGATCTGCGGTCTGAGGAGAGTTCGGACTTCCGCCATGATAAGAGCAGCGCCAACACTATGCCCGGAGACATCTGCAATTAAGAGATCTATGGTGTGATCATCTCGTAAAAAATAATCGTAGTAGTCCCCGCCCACATGGGCAGCTGAAACACAACGTCCACCAATCTCAATACCAAATAACTCTGGAGGTTCGCTCGGGAGAAGTGAAATCTGGATTTGCTGTGCTATTTCCATATCACGTTTGATACGGGCATTCTGTAAAAAAGCCTGCTCTTTCTGGGTACGTTCCTGCTCTTTGGCCTCGATTTCACGCGAGATGGTGACCGCTTGCGCTAATTGGCCGGCAAGACTTTCAAGAAGCCCGGTGAACTCATGAGTAAAAAGTCCGGGAATAGAGTTTGAAAAAACTGTAATAATTCCAAGTGAAGTCTCTCCTTCACGCCTTATGGGAATGTAGGCACATGAAACAGCGCCTGCTGCGATGGTTTGAGTAAGTGTATCACCTTGGGTCGTGTCTAACGTGTCATTAATTACTAATGTTTCACCGGTTGTTAACACGAATTCGCAAAAAGATATGCATTCGTTACACCATAGAAGGTTGGGCATTTGATGGTGTGTTCTGTTTCTGAAACTGTATATCTTTAGTTTGCCCTTTGAGTCCCGAAGAGAAATCATGGCCAGATCCAGCTGGAATTCTTTTATAAGAAGATCAAGAAGGTCATCCATTATAATCTGAATATCCAGGGTGCGATTTATGATCTCAGATGCCTTGAGTCGGACAAACAATGCTTCTCGGCTTTGGTCAAGCGAGGTTCTTACCGTGCTAAAGATGTCATAGACTACCTCCATGCGTGAACCCATATCTGAAAGAAAGCTATCTACTATAGCTCCAGCAGCAGCTGCACCGACTGATCCGGCGAGTGTTTTCTCGGTAAAACGTTTCAGGTTTGGAAGTTCCGATTCGGAAACGTTTCCTTTGTCATCAATATCACGATCACTCCTATACTCGGTAATGGCCTGTTGTGCTTCCTGATTCCCGATAAATTTAGCCAGTAAGGAAACAAACTGGGTGATAGTTACCGGTTTTGAAAGGCGTCTAGTCTCGACCTGGTGACGCTTGCGGCGTTCAAGTTCGAATGTTCCAAAAAACTTCTTGATCTGGTCTCGCTCTCGTTCATCTTGGCTGAGGACAATTGAGCAAATGACATAGCTGCCCACATTGAAAAACATGCTCCAGTACAGTGAATGGGTCCAAGGATCCATACCCGTGAGACCAAAGAGGGCAGTTGGTTTAAGCAGGGAGATATTAAAAGGGCCGTTATCTAGGATAATGGTATGGATCCAACCAAATTTGGTGAAGGATGGCAGAAATAGGGTGTAGAGCCAGGTAAGCAAACCTAATAAAATGCCGATAATGGCGCCGATACGGTTGCCACGCCTCCAGTAGAGTCCTCCCAGCATGGCTGGCATGAACTGGATAACAGCCGAGAAGGAAAACATTCCGAGATTGGCCAATGTAAATGCCTCACCCGCAATCAGGTAGTAGAGGTAGCCGAGAAAGATAATCAGAAAAATTCCGAGACGCTTTAGGTTTATGAGTAGATTGGGAAACCATGTCTGCGGGGTGAATCGGACGATGATTGGCATGAATACATAATTCAGTAACATGGTTGATATGGTGACTGATTCAACCATGACCATTCCCGCAGCTGCAGAAAGTCCTCCCAGATAAGCCAGCATGGCTATGGCTCTGTGGCCGGTAATCAGTGGGATATTCAGGACGAAAAAGTCTGAATTCGCGGCGCTACCAGTTACCAGGATCCCGCCAATTGCAATCGGCAAGACAAAGATATTGATCATAATGAGATACAAGGGGAAGAGCCACATGGCTTTATTGACATGATGCTCATTTGCGTTTTCGATCACCATGACGTGAAATTGGCGAGGAAGCAGCATAATGGCGCCCATGGACATGAACATCATGGTGAATGGAGGAATAACGTCGTCTGAGGTGCTTGCTGGATTTATGGTGGTCAGACGGCTGAAATCATCTGGACGGATTTCTCGAAAATGAAAGAAAAGGTCGCTAAAACCGTCGTACAAAAAGTAGGTGACGAAAATTCCAACACCTAAAAGACTGATCATTTTCACCAGGGATTCAAAGGCAACCGCTGCAATCAGTCCCTCATGACGTTCGGATGAGGCCAGTCTGCGTGCACCAAAAATTACTCCAAATATCGACAGGATCAGGGTTAGCAAAAGTCCACTGGGAACAGAAACTTTGTAAGCGCCGTTGTATAGGGTGATGGAGTCGGCCGAGAAACCACTTACGAGATAAAAACTAGTGGAAACGGCTTTTATCTGCAGTGCGATGTAGGGCGTAATACCCAGGACTGCGAATACCGTCACCAAGGCGCCTAACCAGAGCGACTTTCCATAACGCAGACTTATGAAATCTGCAATGGAGGTGATATTGTTTTCCTTGCTGATCCTGATAATGCGACGCAGCAGAAAAAACCATGAAAATGCAGTAAGAGAAGGACCTAGATAGATCAGAAGGAAATCAATACCGGTGGTGGCAGCTTTACCAACACTGCCGTAAAATGTCCAAGATGTGCAGAAAACGGCAATTGAGAGGGTATAGATATATGGATTGTCGACGACACTCCGTCCTGCTTCTTTACGATAATGGGCATACCAGGCGATCAGAAAGATCAACAGAGTATAGAGTATCGTTATGAGTGCTGTCTGGGCGAGGCCGTTGTTCACGGCTGGCGTCTCTCCGTATGCTTTACTTCATTCTTGCCGATGGCAAGGGTGAACAGATAGATGATAAAAATTGAGATTATCCAGCCGGCAAAAAGATAGATGAACAAGAGTGGGAAACCAACGATAATGTCTGACTTGTTGAAGATGTGGAGAAATGGAAAGTTTATCAGGATAATGCCCAAGATAAAGAAAATAACCCAGGACTCTCGAAGTTGCAGACGATTCAGTAGTTTGAGATGGAGTCGTTTTAACACTTCAGCAAAGCCTCTCGTATATTATGCTGGTCAGCGCTGATGGAGAGGAAACGGTGCGAATGGATATGACAAGTCCTTCCTCCGTTTCTGGCTGCTCGAACTCTAGTCGCTGGATATTAAGAAGCTCTGTTCTGCCGTCAGATACCGTTCTGTCGGATGCCAAGCGAGCGCTGAGCCTTCTCCGGTTAATCGCTTCACTGCATGAGACGTGCAAAATGACAAATTGTGCTGCGTATCGTGCTGCCAGAGTGGCAAATTTCAGGCGGTCTTGTTTTTTGATACAACATGCGTCAATGATAACGGAACCTTGTACCTCGATTTCCATCTCAGCTAACCTCAAAAGTTCAGTATAGGTGTCCGTTGTGAACTGTTCGGTGTAGAGCCCTTCACCAAAGGCAGCAGGAGAGGAAGTTAAGGGTGAAATACCGGCCAACTGTTTTCGAACAATATCTGAATTGTAGCAGGCGATTCCCAGCTCAAAGGATAACTGTCCGGCAAGTGTGCTTTTGCCGCAGCCCATCAATCCGCAGGTGATAAACAGGGTTGGCTGAAGTTTCCTGCGCTCGATATATCCTCTGGCCAGTCTGAAGTATCTAATCGCTTTTTGGGTGGCGGCAATACGTCCTTGCTGATCGATTCCCATGTCATTGGAGTGAAAGCTTTCTATTTTGCCCCGCACAAAGGCACGGTAGATTTTATAGAAATCAAGTAACACAAGCATTTCATCGTCACCCGTTGTGTCGTGGTAGGCTGCTAATGCCTCCCCGGATAAGTCACGCCGACAATGAAAATCCAGATCCATGAGCAGGAAGGCAATATCTGCAGCTGTATCGCAGCAGCGGAAACGCTCGTTGAACTCGATACAGTCAAAAATATAGGGAATACCGTCAACCAGACAGATGTTTTCCAGGTGGATATCACCATCACACTCGCGGATGAAGCCGTTTTTGATTCTCCTTTCAAAAATCTCAGCATTCTGTTCAGCGAATAAGGATACCCAGATCTTAATATACTCCCGCTCCGATCCAGGAAGACTCGTGTTTTCAAAAGTATTGGTCTGTTCGAAATTTTCATTCCAATTGAAAAGGATGCGGTCAAGACGACCAAATTCTGAAACTGAGGGAGAGGTTGGAGTGGATAGGTGAAATTTGGCAATTACACGAGCAACATCCCGGATCTCTGACACCGATACATTGTTATTAACAATAAGCCGGTCAAGCATTCGCTCCGCAGGCAGGCGTTTCATCTTGACAGCGTAGTCAAGGATCTGGCCATCCCCCAGAAAGCTGGCTCCGCCCGCAGTCTGGCGCAATTCCACGACTCCTTCATAGATGCCTTTAGGACAGAGGCGGTTGTTGTATTTAACCTCTTCATTGCAGTAAAAACGGCGTCGATCTATTGTGGTAAAGTTGAGGAAACCGAAATCAACAGGTTTTTTTATTTTATATGCATGGCTGTCGGTAAGAAATATCCACGAAGCGTGTGTTTGCACCAAGTCAACCTTTGTGGTCAGCTCCGGATATGCATCGGGTTTCAGAAGTGATTTCAGGATGCTTCGTATCATAACACTTCCTCATTTCGCATAAAGAGTAGCATCAAACCAGCTCTACCGCAAGGCCTTGGGCATCTTGATATTCATTTGACGCTTGTGTTGATTCATGCTAGTTTTTATTACATTTTTTCAAGAAACGGATTGACATTACAATGAAATTTTTCCTGAGTATATTCCTCTGCGCTGCGTCGCTTGTTTCATGCGCGAACATCGGTAGTCATGTCCCTGCCACTTCAACCGAGCCGCCTGCATTTCATGATGCGCGTTCCCGTGCACTGTACCTCTACTCAAGATCCCGGCTGGCGAGCGATGAGGGTGATTATGTCAGTGCCTTGAGTAATCTGCGTGAAGCCATTGATCGTGATCCATCGTCAGCATTTCTTTATACGGCTGTGGCTGAGAATAAACTGAAGATTGGGCAGGTGCAGGAGGCGTTGGAGTTCATAAACAAGGCCATCAAGCTGGATCCTGCTTACCGTGAGCCATACGTCATGGCTGGTGTTCTGATGGCCTCAGCCGGTAAGGACAGTGAAGCTGCAGGCTATCTTCGCACCGCCATTAAACTGGACCCTGCCAAGGAGGATGCTTATTTACACTTGGCGGTTTCCCTTACGCGGCTGTTTGAATATGAAGAGGCGGTCAACAACCTTAAGGAACTGATAAAGTTAAACAGCGAATCGGTGTTGGGATACTACTACCTTGGCCGAACCTACAGCCAGATGAAACTTTACCGTGATGCAGTGGGATATTTTAAAAAAACCCTCGATTTGCGGCCTGAATTTACGCAGGCTTCCATTGATATGGCTATTTCCTATGAGGCACTTGGCGATTACGACAAGGCGATAGAAGTTTATCAAACGCTTCTGGATGAAGACGAAAGCCGTGTTGCCGTCCAGCAACGCCTCATTCAGCTACTTATTCAACAGCATAGGCTCGAGGAGGCTTTGGAGCAACTCACCCAGTCTGCTGATTCAGGGCTGAGTGGGGCGGAAACCATGCGCAAGATCGGATTGATCCATCTTGAGCTTGAGCAGTACGATGATGCCATCACCGTTTTCAGCGATTTGCTCGAAAAGGACCCTTCTGCCCACCCCATCAGAATCTATCTGGGGGTAGCTTACGAAGAAAAGGGCGATCTTGATCGCGCCCTCACAGAATTTCAAAAAATCCCCACTGATTCTTCCGTGTATGTGGATGCCATTGGGCACATAGCATTCATTCTCTCGGAAAAAGGGAAAAATGATGCTGCCATCGAAATACTGAAAAATGCCATTGCCGTAAATCCTAGCCAGATAGAATTATATCTGAATCTTTCCACAATCTATGAAACAGCCGGAAAAGTTGAAACTGCTCTTCAGCTGCTGCTTGACTCGGAAAAGTCTTTTGCGGATGAGCCACGCCTGCATTTTCGCATCGGTGTACTCTATGACACGCTTGGGAAGAAACAGGAGTCAATAGACCGAATGAAAAAGGTGCTCAGTCTTAGCCCCAAAGATGCTCAGGCACTCAATTATCTGGGGTATACCTATGCGGAGATGGGTATAAATTTGGACGAGGCGCTGGGATTCCTTAAGTTGGCTGTTGAAATTCGCCCCAATGATGGTTTTATTCTGGATAGTCTTGGGTGGGTTTACTTTAAAATGAAAAAATATGATGAAGCAGTCAGCAACCTGGAAGAAGCCAGCCGCATTGTTGATGATGATTCAACCATTCTTGAACATCTGGGAGATGCCTATGTTGCTCGACGAGATTCTAAAAAAGCGCTGAAGGTGTATAAAAAGGCGTTGGAGCTTGACCCGGATCGCAAAGAAGTTGCTGACAAGATCCACAGGTTCAAAGGGGAGCAAGGTGAAAGATGAACAGGCTTTTCTGGTGCAAGCTCCTCATGCTTGTCGCCATGGCGTTACTAGCGGCCTGCAACCGGGAATCACCATCAGGTGCGAAATCAACCATTAAAGTCGAAACTCCTGCTTTTGGAGATGCGATTGTTGAGGGTACCATTGGTGAAGCCTCCACATTGATTCCCATTCTTGCAACGGATTCATCATCCCATGCCGTGGCCGGTCAGATTTATAACGGGCTGGTTAAATACGATAAGAATCTTAATCTCGTAGGTGATTTGGCGGAATCCTTTTCAATCTCTCCCGATGGTCTTGAAATAACATTTACCCTGCGCCGAGGAGTGAAATGGCACGACGGCGCTCCCTTCACCTCACGTGATGTGCTGTATACCTACCATGTTATTATTGATCCCAAAACACCCACAGCTTATTCAGAGGATTTTAAACAGGTCAAGCGTGTTGATGCGCCCGATGATCACACTGTCAGGGTGACCTACGCAGCTCCCTTTGCCCCGGCTCTGGCATCGTGGGGAACCAGTATCCTTCCCGCGCACTTGCTGGAAGGCAGAGATATTACCAAGAGTCCCCTAGCCCGGAATCCAGTTGGGACAGGCCCCTATCTCTTTAAGGAATGGATACCCGGCCAGAAGATTGTTCTGGAGGCAAATCCCGAATACTTCGAGGGGCGCCCCTACATTGCCAGTTATATCTATAGGATCATTCCCGACATCTCAACTATGTATATGGAACTCAAAGCGGGTTCCATCGATCTTATGAATCTGACCCCGGTCCAGTATGCCCGCCAGACAGTGTCCCACGAGTTTACTTCCCGATTCAACAAATACCGCTATCCTTCCCCCAGCTACGTCTATATGGGGTACAATCTCCGACATCCGTTGTTTGGTGACAAGCGGATTCGACAGGCCCTGACTGCGGCCATCAATAAGGATGAATTGATTCATGGAGTTTTGTTCGGCATGGGGCAGAAAGCACATGGCCCGATTGTTCCTGGTCGTTGGGCTTATAATCCCCATGTAAAGGATATTGCCTACGATCCGCGCCACGCCGCAGAGCTGCTGGCTCAGGCCGGGTGGCAAGAGAAGAACAGCGCAGGGGTTCTGGTCAAGGACGGCAAACCGTTTTCATTTACTATTCTTACCAATCAGGGCAACCAACAACGGCTGCTGACGGCCCAGATCATCCAGCAACGACTGAGGTTCGTGGGAATTGAAGTGAAAATCCGTATTGTCGAATGGGCAACATTCCTAAAGGAGTTCGTTGATAAGGGCAATTTTGAGGTTGTTATGTTGGGATGGAGTATCTCCCAGGATCCTGACATGTACGATGTCTGGCATTCCAGTAAAACCAAACCGGGTGAACTCAATTTTATCGGTTTCAAGAGTCTCGAGGTGGACCGCCTGCTGGTGGAAGGGCGCAGCACGTTTGACATTGAAAAACGTAAACGTGCCTATTTCCGCATTCAGGAGATTCTGGCAGATGAACAACCCTATACTTTTTTATATATTCCCGATGCGCTTCCGGTGGTAAGTGCTCGTATCCGTGGTGTGGAACCAGCTCCAGCCGGGATTGGTTATAACCAGATTAAATGGTATGTACCTGAGTCGGAACAGATCTACTGACACCCTCCCCAAAAATGTTTCACAGTGTCAAAGAGGGTGCAGGAGCTGAAAAATGTTCCCGAAACGTTTTTTCGTTGAGACTTATGTCAAGCCTGTGCTCCGATCATGTCGGATTTGCATCTGTTGAAGTCTGCGCTAAGATCGTATGTACTCTGCATGGAATGAATGTTACAGGGGGAGGGGGTGTGTTGCATGCCTGAAAAACAGTTTGACCTGATTGTCATCGGCGCAGGGCCGGGGGGGTATGTGGCTGCCATTCGCGCTTCGCAGCTCGGCATGAACGTGGCCGTGGTGGAAAAAAATCCCAGACTCGGTGGTGTTTGTCTTAACGAAGGATGCATTCCCAGCAAGGCCTTGCTTGATTCCAGCGAGCTGTTTGCCCAAGTGCGGGACAATCTTGCCGTGCATGGCATCGTCACCCCCCCTCCTGAGCTGGATTTGGGTACAATGATGCTCCGCAAGGAGAGTGTAGTAAAGAAGTTGGCTGAAGGAATAGATTTCCTTTTTAAAAAACGGGCGATTGAGCGGTTTCAGGGGATCGCTCTTCTTAAAGGATGTGATGCAGCGAATCGGCATCTGGTTGAGGTGAAGGTGAGTGCTGCCCAGGGGCAGCAGGCTCTTCAGGACCTCTCTCAGTCAGTGGTTTCCTTACGAGCGCCAAAGGTGATCCTTGCCTCGGGCAGCGAGGCGGTTTCTCTGCCCGGTATCCCCTTTGACGGTCAGGTTGTGGTTAGTTCCCGCGATGCACTTTCTTTTGAAAGGGTTCCGGAACACCTGGTCATTGCCGGAGGCAGTTATATCGGGCTTGAAATGGGATCGATCTGGAACAGGCTGGGTGCAAAGGTAACGGTGATCGAGACACTTCCTCGAATTTTAGCGACCATGGATAAACAGATTGCGGATGTCCTCTACCGTTCGCTTCGCAAACAGGGGTTTCAGTTCAGGCTCGGTACCCGCATTACCGGAGTGCGACGTTTGGGAGCTAAAGCAATTGTGCAGTTCAATGCTGGTACCGGGAGCGAAGAAATTGATTGCGACAGGGTTCTGGTGGCGGTTGGACGACGTCCCTTGACTACCGGACTCGGTCTTGAGGAGCTTGGCGTAAGATTTGACGAAAGAGGAAAAGTCGTTGTCGATGACTATTTCCAGACATCTGTTCCGGGAGTTTATGCCATCGGCGATCTGGTGCGCGGTCCGATGCTGGCTCACAAAGCCTCCACGGAAGGAGTTGTGTGTGTTGAACGGATCAACGGCCAGGCTTCAGCTGTTGAATATGAATACATTCCGGGCGTTGTGTATACTTGGCCGGAGGGAGCTTTTGTCGGTGCAACCGAGGAACTGCTGAAAGAAAATGGTATTCCTTACCGGAGTGGGCGTTTCAGCTTTGCCGCTTCGGGCCGGGCGCGTTGCCTGGAAGAAACCGAAGGATTCGTAAAAATCCTGGCACACCTTGAGACAGACCGGGTATTGGGTGTTCATATATGCGGCCCCAGGGCATCGGATCTGATAACCGAAGCGGTAAGTGTGATGAGTTTTGGAGGCACTGCACGGGATATAGCCCTAACGTGCCATGCACATCCGACACTTTCCGAGGCGCTGAGAGAAGCGGCTCTGGACGTGCATGGCGAGGCCCTGCATGCATAAATTGACTCAAAAGGGTAGCTGATATGCCGAAAAATTTGACCACAAAGATTTTGGAAGCCCATCTTGTTGAAGGTGAGCTTGTTCCGGAAAGTGAGATTTCCATACGCATTGATCACACACTGCTTCAAGACGCAACCGGTACCATGGCCATGCTGGAATTCATGGCAATGGAATTGCCTCGGGTAAAGGCCCCACTTTCAGCTCAATATATCGACCACAATTTGCTGCAGACCGATTATAAAAATGCCGATGATCATGCCTTTTTGATTAGCGCGGCCATGAAATTTGGTGTGCATCTCTCCAAACCGGGAAATGGCGTTTCTCATCAGGTACACCTTGAACGTTTCGGTGCTCCGGGCTTAACCTTGCTGGGAGCCGACTCCCACTCCCCCACTGCCGCTGGTCTCTCTGTACTGGCCATGGGTGCCGGAGGATTGGACGTGGCGCTGGCCATGGCCGGTCACCCCTTCAGTCTTCCCTGTCCCAGGGTGATGGGAATCAAGCTGACGGGCCAACTTCCTGATTGGGTATCGGGTAAGGATGTCATACTTGAGATACTGCGCCGCCATACAGTCAAGGGGGGTGTCGGCAAGGTCATCGAGTACTTTGGCCCCGGTGTGGCCACGCTTTCCGCTACTGATCGTGCCACTATAGGTAACATGGGCGCCGAATTGGGCGCCACATCATCTCTGTTTCCTTCGGACGAACGGACTCGGGAGTTTCTCGAATCACAGGGGCGCGGAGCATGTTGGAAACCGCTTGCTGCCGATGAGGGGGCTGGTTACGACGAATATGATGAGATCGATCTCTCCTGTTTGGAACCGTTGATCGCTTGCCCATCGTCTCCTGACAATGTTGTGCGGGTTTCCGATGTTGAGGGTATCAGGGTAGATCAGGTGCTGGTGGGGAGTTCGGTGAATTCATCGTTCCGGGATTTGATGACCGTTTGCCGGATTTTGGAAGGGCAGCACGTTGCTTCCCATGTCTCTTTCCATGTTAACCCCGGCAGTCGTCAAGTACTTGAAAACGTGGCTGAACAGGGCGGAATCATGACACTGCTGCTGGCTGGCGCCAACATACATCAATCAGGTTGCCTTGGTTGTATCGGCATGGGGCAGGCGCCAGGCACCAATCAAATTTCCCTCAGGACCTTTCCGCGGAACTTTCCCGGAAGAAGTGGAACCAAAGATGACAAGGTGTATCTCTGCTCACCGGAGACTGCTGCCGCATCAGGCATTTTTGGAGTGATTACCGATCCGCGCAAGCTGGCTGCAATCAAACCGTATCCAGCGGTGCAGAATCCGGCAAGATATGTGCTGGATGATTCCGGTATTATCTTTCCGTTGGACGATAGCTCGACCGTTACGATCAAGACCGGGCCGAATATCGTACCGTTTCCAATATTCGATCCGCTTCCCGAGTCATTGCACGCCGAAGTAGTCATTTTGCTTGGTGACAACATCACGACGGACCACATTATGCCGGCCGGCAATAAAGTACTTCCTTTACGAAGTAATATTCCGGCAATAAGCGTGCATGTGTTTGAACAGGTCGATCCGGAATTTCCTGCCCGTGCCAGGGCTGCCGGAAATGGTATAATCGTTGCTGGTGAAAATTACGGTCAGGGCTCATCTCGCGAACATGCCGCCTTGGCACCGCGCTATCTGGGTATTCGGGCAAAAATTGCCAAGAGCTTTGCCCGAATTCACAAGGCAAATCTGGTTAACTTCGGTATCCTTCCGTTGACATTCAAGGATCCTTCTGACCATGGCCATTTCATGCAGGGGAGTAGTATTTCCATTCCCGATGTACGACTGTTGATTGAAAGTGGTGCTCAGGAAATCCCCGTGCAGGTGGATGGAAAGGAAGTTGTCACGATACTTGACGTTTCCCAAAAACAGCGTAAGGAGCTTCTCGCGGGTGGAACACTCAACCATGTAAGGAAGCAGGTTACATAACCAGGGGTGTTACTATGTCAAAGGCAACGCGAAAAACCAAGATTGTCGCAACTCTCGGCCCATCCAGCTCAACTCCCGATATGATTGCGCGACTGATGAACGCCGGCGTGGATGTATTTCGACTGAATTATTCCCATGGCGATAGTGCCCAGAAGATGCAGACTATCCTGTCCATTCGTGCGGTTTCCAACAAGCTTGGCAGACAGGCAGGAATTCTTGCGGATCTTCAGGGGCCCAAAATAAGGACTGGTATCATGGCCGGTGGCGCCATGGCATTGACCAAGGGACAGGATGTAACCATTACAACCAGAGACATTATCGGTGAAAATGGCGTTATTCCTACAACCTATGGTCGTCTGCCGCATGATGTGCGCAATGGTTCGAGGATTTTGCTGGATGATGGATTGATGGAGTTAAAGGTGGTTGCTGTTGATGATCATAATGTACTCTGCCATGTCATAACCGGGGGGCTGCTAAAGAACAATAAAGGTATCAATTTGCCCGGGACCTATGTGTCTGAGTCGTCACTTACGGATAAGGATTTGCGCGACCTTGACAGTGCCCTTGATGCAGGTGTTGATTTTGTGGCGCTTTCTTTTGTACGTACGGCGGAAGATGTTGATCAGCTCAAGCGAATTATCTATTCAAAAGGGATGGACACTCCGGTTGTTGCAAAGATTGAAAAACCTGAAGCGCTCAGAAATTTTAAGAAAATTCTGCTTTCAGCGGATGCGATCATGGTGGCGCGTGGCGATCTCGGTGTTGAGGTAAAGGCTGAAAAAGTGCCATTTTATCAAAAAAAAATCATTGCTGCATGCAATGAAGCTGGGAAACCGGTTATTACAGCAACCCAGATGCTGGACTCAATGGTGCGTAATCCACGCCCAACCCGTGCGGAAACATCTGATGTGGCCAATGCGATAATCGATGGCACTGACGCAGTTATGCTTTCGGCTGAAACCGCAGCTGGCGATTACCCCGTAGAATCTGTAGAAATAATGAATCGAATTGCACGGTACGTGGAACAAACCCATACCTGGCCAATAAAAGCTGATCGGAAATCATCATCTCACAGTATTTCACGAGCGGTTGCTGAATCCGCTTGCCAGGCGGCATCAAGTCTTGATGCCAAGGCAATTGCGGTATTTACGCAAACGGGAAGTACCGCATCGCTGATTTCTCGATTCCGCCCCAATATACCCATACGAGCTTTTACCACTACCAGAGAGATTCAGTGCAGACTCTCGCTCAACTGGGGTGTTACACCCACTGGAATTGCGGTTATGGTCGAACTTGATGAGGCAATCAGGGCCGTTGAGGGAATCCTGCTTGCGTCAGGGTTCCACAAGGGAGATATCATTGTGGTTATCATGGGAATGCCTATTGAGGCACGCGGATCGACAAACCTGATGAAAATTCACAAGCTTGGCACAGGGCGGTTCTTTGAAATCTATTGAGTTGAGCTAAGTGACTATTAGATGCAGCCAGATAATTGATCCAATCGTTTGTTTTTCCATTGACAGTATATTTTTGTCATGTTAGAACCGGAGTCCCT
>JACAAY010000119.1 GCA_013377095.1 Desulfuromonadales bacterium | reverse complement strand
ACATGGCCCACTACCATGTCAATGCCAGCGTTCCCAAAACCCTGATCCAATACCTGATCCGCTGGGCTGCCAACACCAACCAGTTGGGCCCCGAGGTCAGCAAGGTGCTGCTGGATGTGCTGGAAACCGAGATCAGCCCCGAACTGGTTCCGGGCGACGCCGGAGACAATCAGCCGGTGCAGCGCACCGAGGATAAGGTCGGCCCCTACGAGCTTCAGGACTTCAATCTCTACTACATTCTTCGTCTCGGTTATCTGCCTCCCAAGGTGGCCTTCCTCTCCTGGAACGCCTGGCATGACCGCACACGCCACCGCTGGCCGGACATACCGGAGGAGAAGCGCAACCAGTACACCCTGGCTGAAATCAAGAGGTGGCTCGCTGTATTTGTCTGGCGTTTTTTCAAGATCAGCCAGTACAAACGCAGCTGCATGGCCAATGCCCCCAAGGTCGGCTCGGGAGGCTCGCTGTCTCCTCGTGGCGACTGGCGAGCGCCCAGTGATGGCGAGGCAGCCGCCTGGCTGGCCCAGTTGGAGCGGATACCCGACCAGGAGCAGGAGTGACCGTGACTGATTGATACTGCCGATATTGCGAAACCGAACCAGATCCCCCTTTTCCCCTGGGGGATTTTTCGTTTGGCAATTCAGCTATTTGTTTTTGCATCATGGCTATGGGGGGCAATATTCTTGGCTTGTCTCCTGCGAATCTGGTAATAATCCCAGGCGTGTTTTTTGTTTGAAATCTCGAAGCACCGAGACGTAATCGTGAGGCTGTAGCATAATTAAGCTTCATGGTTACCTCATGATTGTTCAGTTTGTCTCTTATGTGGACGTTTATAAATGGTACTGTATCTATTTGATTTGCAAGTTTATTGATTCCATTTGCCGATAACGTCCTTTTTCTGATTGCCACAGGACTCCCCCATGCCTCTCAATATCTATACCAGCAATCGAATGGAAAACCTGGTCTCGGCACTGGCTGATGTCCTTGCCCAGCCGATTTCATCTCCCCTGGCGCCGGAAGTAATTGTCATGCAGAGCAAGGGGATGCAGCGCTGGCTGGCCATGGAGCTGGCCAAACGATTCGGTGTCTGGGCCAACTGCGATTACCCTTTTCCCAACTCCATGGTCTGGAGGCTCTTCAGTCAGATTCTTCCGGATATTCCGGACACGTCTGCCTTTGAGCCCGAGCTGTTGACCTGGAAGATCATGGGGCTGCTGCCCTCGTTTCTGGACAGCAAACCCTTTGCCCCGCTGCTACGCTACCTGTCGGATGACCGGGATGGGCTCAAGCGTTTTCAGCTTGTGGAACGTATTGCCGACACCTTTGATCAGTACACCCTCTTTCGCCCCGAGATGCTTCTGGCTTGGGAAGCGGGGGCGGGGCAGGGGGATGAGGAGTGGCAAGCACTGCTCTGGAGGGAACTGGTTCGGGGTGGGTCAGGACGGCACCGCGGGCGGTTGAAGGAAGATTTCTGTCAACAGATAGAGGCCATCGTTCCGGCTGAGTGCGGTATTCCGGAGAGAATCGCACTGTTCGGCATCTCCTACCTGCCGGGCTATCATATGGATATCCTGGCTGCAACAGCCCGGGTCACGGAAGTCAATCTGTTCCTGCTGAGCCCCACACGTGAGTACTGGTCCGATATCATCTCAAGCCGCGCAATGGCTCGGCTGTCGCCCGAAGATCGCTCCCTGCGCAGTGAGGGAAATTCTCTGCTGGTGTCCCTGGGTAAACTGGGTCGTGATTTTTCCGACATGACCATCGAGATCGGTGATCTGGCCGTCATCCAGGAGGATCTCTATGACGATCCGGGGGAAGGTTCGCTGCTGCACACCATCCAGTCCCGGATTCTCAACCTGACCGGAGCAGGGGAGGGGGGTGCAAAATATCTGCTGGAAGCTGATGACCACTCAGTTCAAATCCATTCCTGTCACAGTCCGCTGCGCGAAATTGAAGTACTGCACGACAATCTCCTGGATCTGCTGGAGCGGGAGCAGGGGCTGGAGCCGCGTCATATCGTGGTCATGACTCCCGATATCGAGACCTATGCGCCCTATGTGGCAATGGTATTCGAGGGGGCTCAGGACCCTAACAGCAAAATTCCCTACTCTATTGCTGATCGGAGCCTGGCCAGTGAAGGGCAGGTGGCGGCCGTGACGCTGAAACTGCTGGGGGTGCCTGGCAGCCGCCTGACCGTGGTTCAGTTGCTGGATATCCTGGAGATGCCTCCGGTCAGCAGGCGCTTCGAATTGAACGAAGAAGATCTGGAAAACATCCGGCGCTGGCTGGGTGAAACACGGGTGCGCTGGGGCATGGATGAACATGACCGGGAGCTCCAGGGGGTGCCCGGCTATCGGGACAACTCCTGGCGGGCCGGACTTGACCGTTTGCTGCTGGGATATGCCATGCCCGACGAGAAGGGGCGTCTCTTTAACGGCCTGCTTCCCTACGATGAGATGGAAGGTTCCGGTGTCCGGAGCCTGGGCAAGCTGGTGGAGTTCGTCGACAGGATTGCTGAACTGGCCGACAGCTTTGGTGCTCCGCGCACGCTGGAGGGATGGTGCGACTATTTTCGCGCCATGTTGGCCGATTTTATCGCCGTTGAGGACGATACGGCCCGTGAGCTGGATGCGGTGGCTGGTGTTGTGGGGAGCATGGCCGAGTTGGGAGAACAATCCGGTTTTGGAGAGCTGGTGGCGCCGGCAGTGACCCGCTCCTGGTTCACAAACCGCTTGCGGCAAGTGCAAAAGGGGCTCGGGTTCATGACTGGCGGGGTAACGTTTTGCGCCATGCTGCCCATGCGCAGCATACCTTTCCGGGTGGTGGCACTGATCGGCATGTCAGACGGCGCTTTTCCTCGCCAGAGTCGACCGCCCGGTTTCGATCTGATCGCCCGCAACCCACGGCGTGGCGACCGATCTTTGCGCGATGAAGACCGTTATCTGTTTCTGGAGGCGATACTGTCGGCCCGTGACTGCCTCTACCTCAGCTATGTGGGGCAGAGCATCAAGGATAACAGCGAGGTGCCGCCCTCGGTACTGGTGTCAGAGCTTCTTGATGCCATTGATCGGGACTGCACGGTTGATGGCGAACGGATAACGGAAGAACGCCTGGTTACACGCCACCGCCTGCAGGCCTTCAGTCGGGACTATTTCAGCGAGGGATCGCCCCTGTTCAGCTACTCGGCAGAGAATTGCGCGGCGCTGATCGAAAAGAACAGCGCCGTTTCGGTGCCGTCAGCTTTTATGGCGGTTCCCCTGGCGGAACCTGGTGATGAGTGGCGTGATATACCTTTGGCTAAGCTGATCAGTTTTTTTCGCAATCCGGCTCAATTCTTTATGGAGAACAGGCTGGGTATCCGCATGGAAGATGTTGATCAGCCGCTGGAGGAACGGGAACCCTTCGGGATGGAGGGCCTGGAGTCCTACTCCCTTAAGCATGAGCTGCTGAAAATTTCGCTCCAGGGTGGCAACCCGGGTGAGTATCTGCCCGTTGCCCGGGCTCGGGGAATTCTTCCTCCTGCGCAGCATGGTCGGATCCTGTTTGAGGAAACGGTTGAGAATGTGGAAGCCTTTGCCCGGGTGGTGCGGGGGGAGATTGGCAACGCAGCGCCGCTGCCCCGGCTTGATTTTCAGCTGGATCTGGACCGCTTCAGGCTGAACGGCAGCCTGGATCAAATCTGGCCGGAGCGCATGATCCGCTACCGTTGCGCAAAGCTGAAGGCTAAGGACCAGATGCAGGTCTGGCTGGAACACCTGGTACTCAATGCCTTGCAACCCGAAGGTTACCCCCGTGAAACCGTGCTGATCATGGTCGATGGGTCGCTACTGTTTGGTGCGGTGGATGACGCGCCCGCCATCCTGAAAACATTGCTTGATCTGTACTGGCAGGGGCTGTCCATGCCGCTGCGTTTTTTCCCAGCCTCGTCAATGGCTTACGCCCACAAGCTGGAATGGAACCTGGAGCGGGCAATCAAGGCCTGGGAGGGGGGCTTCAACGGCTTTGGAGAATGTGATGAGCCCGGCTTCAGGCTCTGTTTTGGCAGTTCACCCCCGTTTGACGAGGAATTCGAGCGGATTGCACATACTGTTCTGGAATCGCTGATCGGGCATCAGATGTAAAACGTGGTGGTTGCACGTAATTTATTTCTGGTTCGCAGATCGAAGGGGGGGAAGCCAAGCTGACAAATAATTACCATTGGAAGTGACAATTTATGGAGATGTACGGTCCGCTTTCTGTCTGCTGCAGATAATTGAAGTAGTATCAGATGGTTGAGAAAGGATCCCTTAAGGCACGTTTGTTGCTGACCTGTAACATTGGTTTTTACCCCATACGGTTCATTGCATTTTCGCACCGCTGAAAACGCAGATTCCATAGTGTACTGTAATGGAAAGGTTGGCACATGAATATTCCTAAAGAACATGTCAATGTGGTGAGCTCGATTATTCGTCGTTTCCTGACCTCTTTGCTGCTTGCGCTCTGTATCATACTCCCCGTTCGGGGCCAATCGGGAGCGTACGCGTCTGGGGTTGTCTCTGGTCCCACGGGTCTTCGACCGCCCACCCCCGAAGAGCAGACCTGGATGGATGAAAACATGATCCGGGTGGAACAGGTGTTTCCCAACCGTCTCGCCCATGACCGCGTCGCATCCGAACACGAGAAGCACGGAACGGGCCGTTCCGGGGCCGACCTGCTCTCCATACCCGTGGCTGAACATGGATCCGAATTCCGCGGTGCGACCCGCAGTCGCAGGCGCTCTGTCAAGCCATCCCTTCGGCTGGAGGGGGCGTCATCCCTTCTCCCGGAGAGCGTCCCCCCGTTATCGGTCTCTTCCTCCGCTAACGTCTCCGCAACTCCCGAGGATTCTGTTGCTGCCGCGGATTCTGTCGCCGCCATGGCCTATCCCGGTGCGGTGGACAATTCCGTAGAGTCCTGGTTCCCCCCCATCAGCAGCCAGGGGCAGATTGGCTCCTGCGCCTCCTTTTCCACGACCTACTACACCATGACCTCGCAGGTAGCGCGCTTGAGGGGCTGGGACGTGAAGAATGATTCCGCCGGGGCCCATAAGTTCTCCACCCGCTTCATCTACAACCAGATCAATAATGGTGGTGATAACGGTTCCTGGATTACAACAGCCTACGATCTGATGAAAACCAACGGTGCCCCCTCACTCCAGACCCTGCCCTACACCAGCGATTTCCTGTCCTGGCCCACTAGTGCGTCTGTCTGGCGCGAGGCGCTCAACTATCGCATGGCTGACGCCGGCACCATCACCGGTCTCGATACTGATGCCGGATTGGCCAATGCCAAGCAGATGCTGGCCAATGGATACATCCTCAACTATGCCACCGACATCTACCAGTGGCAGTACACCAATCTGAAAAATGACCCCGCAACCACCGCGGATGACTGGATCTTTGCTGCGGGAGTGCCTGTTCTGCGTCAAAAGGTCTGTACCTATCTGGACAGCAGCGCAGGATCATCCGGCCACGGCATGACCATTGTCGGGTACAATGACAATGTCTGGACCGATCTCAACAACAATGGCGTTGTCGATCCGGGTGAAAAGGGGGCCTTCCGTATCGCCAATTCCTGGGGAACGGGGTGGCAGGATGGCGGCTATGTCTGGGTGGCCTACGACGCACTCAAAGCCGTATCTGCCGTGGTCGGCGGACCCGCTTCCGCCACCCGCGTACCCGCCTTCTGGTCCAAATATGCTTACTGGATCAGCGCACGTCCATCCTACACACCCTCAGTAGTGGCTGAGGTCACCCTTTCCAGCGCCAAACGCAATCAACTTTCCCTGAAAGTCGGACGGGGGGCGACCACTGCCATCGCGCCAAGCAGCACCTGGACGCCTGCGAGCCTCGCGAATAAAGGTGGGGCTCTCTCCTTTAACGGAACGACCACGGCTGTTCAGGCCACCTTTGCAATCGATTGCACGGACCTTGTGAATATGGTTGCCGGCCAGCGCTGGTTTGTTTCCCTCACCGACAACACCGCCCTCGATTCAGCGACCTTTCAGGACCTTCGTTTCCTCGACAGCGCCAATAACCCCACGGCCTACGTCGGCACCAACCCACCGGCTGTGCTGCCCCAGAGTTTCGACAAAGCCAGCCTGAATGCCTACGCGGACTATGTCTTTGTTCCGACCGTGGCGCCTTCCATCATCGATCAGCCACAGAGTGCCAGCGTAACCGTGGGCAGAACTGCCACCTTCAGCGTGAGGGCCATGGGCGCCGCGACCCTGACCTTCCAGTGGCTGAGGAACGGCAGCGCCATCAACGGTGCCACATCCGCCAGCTACAGCACGCAAACCACGACCATGTCCGATTCCGGCGCCACGTTCAGCGTCGTAGTGACAAACGGCTCGGGCAGCGTGACCTCCAACAGCGCGACCCTGACGGTTAACCCCGCCCCTGTAGCACCTGCCATTACGGACCAGCCCCAAAACATTTCCGTGACCGCCGGCCAGACCGCCACGTTTAGCGTGACCGCCACGGGCAGCGCAACCCTGACCTACCAGTGGAAGAAAGGTGGCACCTCCATCAGCGGAGCCACCTCGGCCAGTTACACCACGTCCGTCACGACAACGGTGAACAGCGGCTCCACGTACACCGTGGTGGTGACAAATGCTCTGGGCAGCGCAACCTCAACCGCAGCAACCCTGACGGTTACCGCTGCTCCCACCACTGCAGCGGTGAACTTTGTCAGCGGCGGCAATGGCAGCCTGTCCGGCACTACCAGTCAAACCGTCAGTATCGGTTCCAGCACAACCGCTGTCACTGCGCTGCCGGCCAGCGGATACCACTTTGTCAACTGGACCGGCACGGGAGGTTTTGTCACCAGCACAGCCAATCCGCTGATCGTCGCCAATGTGACAACAGCCAAGACCATTACCGCCAACTTTGCCCTGACTCCCAATGCCAGGATCAGCGCTACTCCCTTTGGTACGCTGAGCAGCGCCTGTGCCGGTGTCTTTGCTGGAGGGGTAATAGAATCCAGGAATGTCACGTTTTCCGAGAACCTGACTCTTGATCGGGGAGTCCCTTTTACACTGAAGGGTGGCTATGCCGATGATTTTGACAGTGCTGCCGGTTACACGACCCTGATTGGTGTTCTGGTCATCGGCGCCGATAGTTTGACGTTGGACCGGTTGGTGGTGCAGTAGGGCAGGTTGAAGGCTGAAGGCACTTTGTCTTCGTGTTGATGTATTACAGGCCTCCGAGGTTTTGGAAACCTCGGAGGCCTGTGGGCTTTTGGATGCTTGACTGAGTATAATTGCTACTCTGTATATTACACATAATCATCAAATGCTGTTCTTTTTCAGTCCTCCCCCCTCACTTGTCCCCGTTCAGTGCGGTAGGCCCACCTGTATCATCCTGTTATATCAGCTGAAATATCTTAATTAAAAAATAACCGTTCCGGAATTAAAAGTTGGCACCCTGTTTGCTGTTATGCAGCTTCACTACTCTTTTAATCTGTTGAACCCATATACACCGATTGGCCGCAACAGCCTACAAAAGAAGATCCGCATCTCACTATTTTAACCGGCTGCATGTTGCTGTCTGACAGCAACAGTGCAGCACACTTTGGAGGTAAAGCTCATGTGTCGTATTGGCGCCATAAAAAGTTTGAACTATGTGCACCCGAGCAGGGCCCTGCAGCTGATGAACTCTCAGCAGAAGGGGCACGACAATTCCGGGTTTGCCATGGTCATGCAGGATCTGGGGGGCATTTTTGCCGATTACAAGGATCTTCCGACCCTCTCACTGGCCTGTACCGACGAGGGGCTGCAAATTGCGGAAGCAATCCTTGAGTCGAAGGGATTCAAGCAGGTATTTGAATGGCTCCCGGAGACCAACTGGAAGACGGGCATGGACATCAAGAAAATGCCCAACTACGTGTTCCGCACGTTTGACTATCCCGAATCCTGCAAGAACCTCCCCCAGAGGGAAAAGGAAGAGCTGCTGACCTCTACCCGGCTCCAGCTCCGCTTCGCCATGGAAAAGGACGAGACCGGCTTTGTCTATTCTTTCTGGCCGGATGTTATTACCCTCAAGGAGATCGGCGATCCCCGCGACATCGGAACGTTCTTCGGACTGTGGGAGGAGAACGACACCTTTACGGCCAAGACCATCACCGCCCAGTGCCGCCAAAACACCAACTACGCCATCGTGCGCTACGCGGCCCACCCCTTTTTCCTGCAGGGGTACGTGACCCTAACCAACGGTGAAAACACCTTCTACCAGAAAAACAAGGATTTCCAGTCAACCCTGCACCCCGGATACACCGGCTTCGAATCCGATTCCCAGTGTTTTCTCTACACCATGCACTACATGCACCGCCAGCTGGGTTGGCCGCTTTCCTATTACAAACATATCATCACGCCGCTCCCCTTCGAAGAAGTTGAAAAGCGCGAGGACCGTGATCAGCTGCTGGCCATCCGCCAGTCCCTGGCCCACCTGGAAATCAATGGCCCCAACACCATTATCGGCACCCTGCCCGACTTCACCATGTGGGTCGTGTGCGACGCCAAGAAACTGCGACCGATCGTGGTTGGCCACACTAAGGACACGGTGGTGTTCTCCTCCGAGGTCTGCGGGATCAACGAAATCCTGCCGGAGCGGGACTGGGAAACGGACATCTATCCCAACGAGCGTGAAATCGTCGTCATTGACAACAATCTGGAGGTCCAGCGATGGAAACAATAAAGATTAACGATCTGGCCTGCAATGATCTTCCCTGGAAGGTCATCTACGATACCAAGCGCTGCACACTGTGCGGCTCCTGTGTCGCGGCCTGTACCTTCGATGCCATTGCGCCGAAGATTGAACGTCGCCGCAAGGCGTTTTCAGATACGGAAACTCCGGAACCAAAGATCAAGTTCAGCGCCGTACCAGTCATATCCCAGAAGAACGTTCTGAAAAACTATTGCCGCGGCTGCGGTGTCTGCGAGCGGGTCTGCCCCAATAACGCCATCCGTTCCGAACGTAACCCGGACTCACGCTTCAACGTGGTCTACCAGGCTACCACCGCTTCGGGCCCCAAGCGTGGTGGTCGCAACAACCTGGAAAACCAGACCCGCACACTGGATACCCTGCGGGTCGGCCGCATCTCCCAGATGACCGACCCGAGTCTGGATGCCCAGCGCCATACCTTTGACTGCCTGGCACCCCTGGGCCGCATCCTGCCGGCAAGCCAGCTGCCGTTAACCATCGGACCGGACGGCAAACTGATGTCGACCGGCCAGACTCCTCCCACGCGCTGGATCTACCCGGTCATCATCGGCGATATGTCCATCGGTGCGCTTTCCTGGAGGATGTGGGAAGCGGTGGCCATGGCTGTGGCCTACCTGAATGAGGAGTGCGATCTGCCGGTGCGCATGTGCTCCGGTGAGGGTGGCATGCCGGTGAATCTGCTCACCAGCAAATATCTCAAATATATGATCCTGCAGATCGCGTCCGGTCACTTCGGCTGGAACCGCATCATCAAGGCCATGCCCAAGATGATCGAGGATCCGGCCGGCATACTGATCAAGATCGGTCAGGGCGCCAAGCCGGGCGATGGCGGTTTACTGATGGCGGCCAAGGTGGCTTCCCACATCCAGGCCATCCGCGGCGTGCCCAAGGCAGACCTGCTCTCGCCACCCAACCACCAGGGACTCTACTCCATCGAAGAGAGCGTGCAGAAGATGTTCCTCTCCATGAACTCCGCCTTCAGATTCCGTGTCCCGGTGGCCATTAAGGTGGCTGCCAGTGCCACCTCGGTTTCGGTCTTCAACAACCTGGTGCGCGATCCGTACAACATTGTGGGCGGGTTTTTCATGGACGGCATTGACGGCGGCACTGGAGCAGCCCATGACATTTCCCTCGATCACACCGGTCATCCCATTGTCAGCAAGCTGCGTGACTGCTACCTGGCCGCTGTGGCCCAGGGGCGCCAGGGTCAGATCCCGCTCTGGGCGGCCGGTGGTCTCGGTAAAACCGGCAACCTGGCAGCCGACGCCTTCAAGATGTTCTGTCTGGGCGCCAACGGCGTCTTCACCGGCAAACTGATGCTGCAGCTGGCCGGCTGTCTGGGAAATGACAACGGTCGCTGCAACGCCTGCAACACCGGCCTCTGTCCGGCCGGCATCACCACCCAGGAACCGGAACTGGTTCGTCGTCTCAACCCCGACCGCGTGGCGGAAAACATCGTCAACTACTTCCTGGGCATGGACCAGGAGCTGCGCAAACTGATGGCGCCCATCGGCAACTCCGCACTGCCGGTCGGCCGTTCCGATTGTCTGGTATCAACCGATAAAGCCGTGGCGGACCGTCTGCAGGTCCAGTACGTCTGCTAAGGAGGAAATATATATGTCAGCCTACATTTCAGGCTTTGAAGATAATAATAAACGAATCTCGACTCAGCAGTTGCTGCAGAAGGTCTACGCCGCCCTGGACGCGGGAGAAACCGAATTCGAGATCCTGGCCTCCGGTCACCACAACATCGGCGGCCCGCTCTGGACCAAGGATGGTTCCCCGCTCAAGTTCCGGGTGAAGAACCCCGGCCAACGGGTCGGTTCTTTCGGCCTGGAGGGCACCGAGATCATTATCGACGGTCCGGCGCCGGCTGATGTTGGCTGGCTCAACGCCGGCGCCATCCTGACCCTCTTGGGCGACGGAGGCGACACCACCGCCCACTGCGCCGCCAGCGGCAAGATCTATGTCGGCGGACGGGCCGGAACCCGCACCGGTTCGCTGATGAAGCATGACCCGGCCTATGAGCCGCCGGAACTGTGGATCCTGAAAAACACCGGCTCCTTTTCCTTTGAATTCATGGGTGGTGGTATCGCCGTGGTTTGCGGTTACGATTCCGAGAAGTTTGAATCGGTTCTGGGAGATCGTGGCTGCGTCGGCATGGTCGGTGGCGTCATCTATGTTCGCGGACCGGTTAAGGGGCTGTCCAAGTTTTGCTGGCAGCTTGATCTTGATGAGGCGGATCTGGAGTTCCTCAGCGCCAACATGCCGGTGTTTCTGGACAAGATCGAGCGGCCGCAGCTGCTGGCCGAACTGACCGATTTCTCCCAGTGGAAGAAGATCATGCCCATGTCCTGGGAAGAGCGTCAGCGCCATGACCGCATTACCATGAAGGAATTCCGCACCGGTAAATGGGTCAAGGGCGGCATCTTCTCCGATGTTGTCAGTGACGACTACGAGCGTATTTCTGCCTTTGTCAACACCGGTGAGGACCGTCTCAAAATTCCCCACTGGCAGAACAAAAAGTTTGGCGCACCTTGCCAGACCGCCTGTCCAACCGGCATCCCGACCCAGGACCGCATCAACCTGTTGCGCCAGGGCAAGGTCAAGGAAGCGCTGGAGCTGGTGCTGACCTACTCCCCGTTCCCGGCCAGCGTGTGCGGCCAGGTCTGTCCCAACCTGTGCAAGGACTCCTGCAGCCGTCAGTACATCGACCATCCGGTGGCCATGCAGGAACTGGGCAGGCTGTCCCAGGAAGCCGAGGCGCCCCAGAGAAAGCCTGAAACCGGCAAGAGCGTTGCTGTCATCGGTGGCGGCCCCGGTGGTCTCTCTGCTGCCTGGCAGCTGAGCATGCTGGGTCATAAGGTGACCCTGTTCGAGGGGGACAAGGAAGTCGGCGGCAAGCTCCGCCAGGCTATTCCCATGGACCGTTTACCGCGTGAGATCCTGGACAGTGAGGTAAACCGCATCAAGCAGATGGGGACCGAGATCCTGGTGTCCCAGAAGATCGACAAGGCCAGCTTCAATGCAATGCAGGACCGGTTTGATGCCGTTGTGGTGGCCAGCGGCGCCCACAACCCGGTGGTTGTGCCGTTCCCCGGTCATGAGCGTCTGATCAAGGGGCTGGACTTCCTCAAGAGCATCAACAACGGTGAAAATCCGAAAGTCGGGAAAAAAGTCGTCGTGATCGGTGCCGGCAACGCCGGTATGGACGTGGCTTTGGGTGCCTATGCCATGGGCGCGGAGAAGGTAACCGCCATCGACGTCCAGCGTCCGGCCGCCTACCAGAAAGAGATCGATCACTTTCACGCCCTGGGTGGCGATATCCAGTGGCCGCTCTTCACCGAGAGCATCAGCGCCGAGGGTCTGCACACCAAGGATGGCCGTCTGATCGAGGCCGACACGGTGATCATCTCCATCGGCGAGCGCCCCGACCTCTCCTATGTTCCGCGCGATTGGCTGACCGATCGGGGTATGATGGATGTCACCGACTGCTGGCAATCGGTCAAGAACCAGAAGGTCTTTGCCATCGGCGATACCATTAAACCTGGTCTCCTGACCCACGCTATCGCAGGAGGCCGAGAAGTGGCCGAATATATCGACGCCTATCTGAGCGGCTGGGAACTGGTGGCCAAGAAGAAACCGGTCATGATTCCCCAGGCAAAACTGAGCCGCGAGCTGTTCATGCCCCAGAACAGAGGCCGGTTCCGGCTTCAGGACGCCATGAACGAGGTAAACCGCTGCATATCCTGCGGCACCTGCCGGGATTGCTCCATGTGCCTGGAGACCTGTCCCGAAGGGGCAATCACACGTCACGAGCAGGAAGACGGTTCGGTGGAATACGCTTCGGATGACAAATACTGCATCGGCTGCGGCATCTGTTCCGCCATCTGTCCCTGCGGCGTCTGGGCCATGGAAAAAATGATCCTGTAATCAAACTGTTCGGCATGGTTGTACTAAAAAGAGAGGCGTAACCATGTATGTGGTTCCGCCTCTCTTTTTGAATACAGGGGGTGAATTGACGTGAAGTGTAGTATCAGAAGTAGAAGCTGAAGTCCTTCATTTTATTTTTATCAATAATCCCACCATCCAATCAATAGCAAATCACATAAATACAAACAGTTAAACGTGTATACTTAATCTCTGTTATTGACTCAACTTTCGCAGTTGGTGTAAAAGTGTAACTAGCTGTAATTATAAATAGAAT
>JACAAY010000118.1 GCA_013377095.1 Desulfuromonadales bacterium | reverse complement strand
ATTACTTTGTTTCCGGCGCTCTTGCTCATCCTCACCCTTTCCACCCCGCTGTGTGCCGCCATCAGCTGTGAACTGAACTTTCCCGCCAGCGACGTAGCCCGACTGTTCCCCGAATCGGACAACTACAAACTGGTCTACTTTTCCTTTGCAAAACGGGGTGGCGCCCCCCTGCTGCACAAGGTTGAGGCACGCCTGGGCGGTCTGCCGGCGCTCTATGCGCCACTGGATGTCCCCTATGTGCTGTACGAAGTTTTCAAGGGGAAGAAGAAGGTCGGCTACGTCCATGGTGTCAATCAGAAGGGGCAGTTCGGTGTTCTGGAGGTCTTCGTTTCCCTGGACCTGAACGGCACGATCAAGGCCTTTTATCTGCAGCGAATTGCGGGACCCTGGGGCAAGAAATTCACCACCGCCAAGTTTGGCAAACAGTTTGTGGGTCTGTCGCTGGGGGATTTTGAACTGTACGACCCGGTGGCAGCCAAGGGGAGCGGCAAGGTTGCCACAATCGCAAACCCGGCGCCGGAAGCAAAAACCGACTTCCTGGGTCTGCTGAGAGCGCTGAAAAAGAACCTGGTGCTGATGGATGAGTTCTTCTATTCCCCGGAAAAGGGAACCCAATGATCAGCAAGTTCCAGATTGCCTACAAAAACCTGCTGCGGAAAAAAGCACGCACCTTTCTGACCCTGGTCGGCATCATGCTCTCGTCATGGGTGCTGGTGAGTTTGCTCGGCTTCAACCGCGGCTACGAAGCCGCTCTGAACCATGACATCGACAACATGGGCTACCAGCTGATGGTCATGGCCAAGGGCTGCCCCTACGAGGCAGCCACAATGATGCTCCAGGGTGGCGCCGGACTGCGTTACATTGAGCAGTCCATGGTGGATTCCATCCTCAAGCGACCCGAGGTTGACAGCGTCACCCCGATCCTGATGCAGGCCTTCTTCGATCCCAACAAGGGTGACGGTGGCGGCATCGCCGGCTATTATGGCGTTGACGTGGCCACCTATCCCGGTATGAAACCGTTCCTGCGCTTCATGCAGGGGGGCTGGTTCCGGGATAAAACGGCTGACGAGGCGGTCATGGGCTTTGAGGCGGCCGAACTGGAGCAGCGCACGGTGGGGGACATGATCATGGTTCCGGAAAAGAATGTGCCGCTCAAGGTGGTGGGAATCCTGGAACGGACCGGTACCCAGGACGACGGCACCATCTTTGTGCCCCTGAAGACACTGCAACGGATCACGGGCATCAACCAGATCACCACCATCGGCATCAAGGTCAAAAAAGACGCCGACAGCACCAGGCTGGAAACCGAGCTGTACAAGCTTCCGGACGTGCAGGTCGTCAGCTTCAGCCAAGTCAAGCAGACCATCATGAAGCTGATCGCAACGGCGCGCGTCATGGTGCTGTCCATCGCCATCATCGCCATCCTGATCGCCATGGTCGGTGTCATCAACACGATTCTGATGTCGGTGCTGGAGCGGATGCAGGAGATCGGCATCCTCAAAACCATGGGAGCCATGCCGGGTGACATCTTCCGCCTGGTCTGGACCGAAACCCTGATCCTCTGCTCCGTCGGCGCGCTTGCAGGAATTCTGTTTGCCTTTGTGTTTGCCCGGCTCTCGGACGTGCTGGTGCGCAGAATTCTCCCTTACGCTCCGGGCGGAGACCTGGTGGCCATCGACCTGAAACTGGCGCTGATGACCCTGGCGATCATCGTGAGCGTGGGCCTGGCCAGCGGAATTTACCCGGCCTGGAAGGCCGGCCGGGTACGCCCGCTGGATTCCATAAGGAGTGATGGATGACGGTAGAAAACGGGATATCACTGGACGCCCGAAATCTGACACGGGTCTATCGCCGGGGAAGCGAGGAGATCCGCGCCCTGGACGGGGTTTCTCTACGGATCAGGCGGGGAGAGTTCGTCTCCTTCATGGGACCATCCGGGTCAGGCAAGACAACCCTGGTGAACCTGCTGGGTTGCCTGGACAATCCTTCCTCCGGTGGACTTGACCTGGCCGGAAAAACAATCTTCGGCAACGGCAAGCCGCTGGGAGAACGGGAGCTGACCCGCATTCGCCGCGAGGTTTTCGGCTATATTTTCCAGAACTTCTATCTGATCCCGACCCTGACGGTACGGGAAAACGTGGCCCTGCCCCTGGCCTTTTACCGCAAGCCGGGCTTTGAGGGCGAGGTGGAGCGACTGCTGACCATGCTGGGCATGGAACACCGCATGAACCACCTGCCAAGCCAGATCTCGGGCGGCGAGATGCAGCGGGTGGCCATTGCCCGGGCGCTGGTCAACCGCCCCGAAATCCTGCTGGCAGACGAACCGACCGGCAACCTGGACACGAAGCGATCGGGGGAAATCGGTGAGATCCTGCAGCAGCTCAACAGCAGCAACGGCATCACCATTGTCATGGTTACCCACAACCCCGGCCTGGGACGCCTGGGCGGCAGGATGATTGAAATGCGGGATGGCAAGGCCTACGAGAATTAGCAACAGCCACATCCACATTTCCGCTCCGTAACGCGGCCGGCTTGACGCACACGCAAATCCGTTCTATACACTGTATCCATGCAAAAACTCGCCCAGACATTCAAATGCCTCTCCGACCCGATCCGCCTGCGCATCCTGATCCTGCTCCAGACCGAGGGGGAGCTGTGCGTCTGTGATCTGATGGCTGTGTTGAAACTGCCCCAATCAACGGTCTCGCGACACCTGGCCTACCTCAAGCGCAGCGGCTGGCTGGACGACCGCCGCAACGGCGTCTGGATGTACTACACCATCAGTCACGCCAATAACCTGCTCGCCGCTGACCTGCTTGACCTGCTCAAACGCCACGGCTCCCACAGCAGCGTTGTATCCGAGGACCGTATCAGCCTGGCGGAATTCCAGGTCCAGAAACAGAGCAGTTCCAGCTGCGCAGAAAGATGATTCTCAACAGGAGCCCTTTTTTTGCTTGCATTCATCCGCCTAGGCGGATACATTCTCCCCATGGACATGCTCAAACAAACCGCCGACTACCTTACCTTTGATCTGATGGGTCTCACCCCCGGAACCCGCGCCGGGGAGGCACTCGACTTCTTTCTCTATGACACCACCAAGATCTTTCTGCTGCTGACCACGATCATTTTCGTGGTGGCGATCATCCGTTCCTCCTTTCCCCCGGAAAGAACCAAGCGCATCCTTTCCCACAAGCGGGAGTACATCGGCAATGTCCTGGCTGCGCTGCTGGGTGTCGTCACCCCCTTCTGTTCCTGCTCGGCAGTGCCGCTCTTCATCGGTTTCGTGGAATCTGGCGTGCCGCTGGGAGTGACCTTTTCATTCCTGATCTCCTCCCCCATGGTCAACGAAGTGGCCCTGATCATGCTCTGGGGGCTGTTCGGCTGGAAAATCGCCCTGATCTATATCGGCAGCGGCCTGCTGGTGGCCATTGTGGCCGGGATTATCATCGGCAGACTGAAGATGGAAAAGCATGTCCAGGACTATGTCTGGGAAATGCAAGTCGGCAATGCCGAAATTACGATCATGACTTTCCGGGAAAAGATCGACTATGCCCGGGAATACACCCTGGATCTTTTGAAAAAGATCTGGCCCTATGTGGTGGTCGGCGTGGGACTGGGCGCCTTTATCCACGGCTATGTGCCACAGGATTTTCTGGCCCGCTGGGCCGGTCGGGACAACCCCTTTGCCGTGCCGGTGGCCGTGGCCCTGGGTGTACCGCTCTACAGCAACGCCGCCGGAGTGATCCCCATCGTCCACGCCCTGATGGAAAAAGGCATGGCCATCGGTACGGTGCTGTCCTTCATGATGGCGGTCACGGCCCTGTCGCTGCCCGAGGCGATCATCCTGAGCAATGTTCTGAAGAAACCGCTGCTGGCAACTTTTTTCGGGATTGTGGCGCTGGCCATTGTCTGTGTCGGCTATCTGTTCAACGCGATTTTATAACCAATCAAAGGAGGCGGAAACATGAAAATCGAGGTATTGGGAAGCGGCTGCACCAAATGCAAGATGCTCCTGGAAGCTGTTCAAGCGGCAGTCAAGGCCAAGGGAATCGAGGCGGAGGTGTACAAGGTGGAGGACATGGCTTCAATCATGAAGTATGGAGTGATGAGTACCCCGGCCCTGGTCATTGACGGCACGGTGGTGTTTTCCGGAAAGAGCCCTTCCGCGGCTGAAATCCAGAAATACCTGTGAAAAAGGCCATCCTTGGAACACTGCTGGCGTTGCTCTGTTTTACTCAGCTACCTGCTCTGGCTGCGGAACTTCCCTCATCCAATGAAGCCGCCATCAAAGCAGCTCTGGCATCCGGCAAACCCACGCTGGCTGATTTCGGCGCCCGCAGCTGTATCCCCTGCAAAAAAATGGCACCTATTCTGGAAGAGCTGAACCGCGAACTGAGCGGCAAGGCAAATGTGTTGTTCAATGATGTCTGGAAGGATGAAGAACTGGCAAGAGCTTACCGGATACAGATGATTCCGACCCAGATCTTCTTCAATGCCAAAGGTAAAGAAGTCAAGCGCCACATGGGTTTCATGGAGAAGGCCGAAATCCTTAAAGAGCTGAAAACCCTGGGAATGAAGTGACCTTCCTGGACAACATCGAACAGATCATCACCCTCTATCCGCTGGTGGCCTTCGGCGCTGTTTTCCTGGCCGGGGTGCTCTCCTCGGCCTCGCCCTGCGTACTGGCCACCATTCCGCTGGTGGTCGGTTATGTGGGTGGTTACAGCGACGGTGACCGGAGCAAGGCCTTCCGCTACTCGCTGGCTTTCATCCTGGGGCTGTCGCTGACCTTCACCGTCTTTGGCGCGGCAGCAGGCCTGCTGGGCACCATGTTCGGCACCCTGGGCGGTCCCTGGTATCTGATCGCCGGCGCCATCGCCCTGCTCATGGGCGGACAGATGATGGGACTGTATGAGATTCGTCTGCCGGTCAGGAGCAATTTCAAGCCCAAGCGTGGTGGCCTGATCGGCTCGTTCCTGCTGGGGCTGTTCTTCGGTGTGGTTTCCTCCCCCTGCGCCACACCGGTGCTGGTGGTGCTGCTGACCCTGGTGGCCGGCAAGGGTCAGGTGCTGTACGGCACCGCCCTGCTGTTCTGCTACGCAATCGGCCATTGCCTGCTGATGCTGTTCGCCGGCACCTTCACCGGTTTTGTGGAGGGATTTGTCAAGGCCCGCGGTGTTGTCAATTTCTCGCTCTGGTCGAAACGGATCAGTGGCGGGGTAGTTGCGCTGGCAGGCGGGTGGTTTGTGTGGCAGGGGATCTAGCTGTTTGTTGCACCGGCTTATTCTTTTAGCAGTCAATAACCATCCCCCCTCTCCTCAGATAACAAGGTCTCAATCAAGCGACTCAAGCCGCAGTCCGAATAGTTTGTTGTTGCCATCAACAAGAAACGTCAGGGAACATCCGCTTGAACTGAACGTGAAGGGCGGAGCAGACTCGCTAAAACCCGCCTGCAAGATCACCTTTCGGCCTTCCTGCAACTCCATGCCCGGCTTTACGCCGAACATACTGGTGTTGATGTTGCGGGTGGTGATTTTTCGAACTTTCTTGTCAAACCCGTAGCCAACGATTACATCGAGGGCATCAAAACTGCGCTCGTAGCCCCTCAGACAGGGTTCTTCGGCCGCCACGACTCCGTTGATTTCCCGGTAATCCACATCGGAAAACAGTTCAACACCAAAGACATGTATTTGACCGGCCATCTCGTTGCGAACACGGTTATTGCCCATGCAACCTGCCAGAAGAAGGGGCAATACAAGAACAATCAGGATACATTTTTGAAATATCATAGCCGCTCCTGAAAAAAACGGGTCGGCCAGTGAGGCCAACCCGTCTGTCAATCCACGTCGTGGAAATTATTTTGTAAGGGGATAGCCCTTCTCTTGCCAGGCAGTGATGCCACCGGGGTAGCGGTAGACGTTTTGGAAACCGTTCTCAACAAGTATTTTTGCCCCGATGTGGCTTCTGCGACAGGCTACAAAACCGCAATAGACAACCATGGTTTTCTCCCTGTCGGACCCGACAACTTTCAGCAGGTTGTCTCTGTCAGCCTGGGTAAGTTCCTTTTCCGTCTTCGGCATGGCGCCGTTGACCGCTCCGGGAAGGGTCCCCAGCTCCTTGTCTTCCATAAGGGGGAGTGCGCTGACGATGGTGACCTTTTTGCCCAGATCAAGCCAGTATTTCAATTCATCGGTGGTGACGATTTTATAACCGCCATCCTTTACATCTGCAGCGAATTTAAGCGCCGCCTTTTCGATCGGCAGTTCCAAACCTTTGGGCGAAGTCCCATGGGTTGATGCGCAACCAACAAGCGCAAGCGCCAAGAATCCCACACCCACAAACAGCACTTTTTTCATAATCTCCCTCTCCTCGTGTTGTTTATTACAGAAACAAATCGGCGACCCATAGGTTATCAGTCTTGCCGGGAATACCAATCCATCCCCGCCCCAAGCCATGTGATCAAGACAATCTTCTGCAACAAACTACACTCGGATATGGGAATATTCAACGGTTAAGTGTATGTCGGAAGGATTGGCTGATTGCAAAACCGGCTAACGTCCGTAGGGATCACTCTCCGGACTCTGCTCAGGGAGAGAACCCCTAGGGTGCGCCCGCAGCGGTGTCCGGTCCTTCACCGCGAACACCTCAACACCCGCCTTGCCCTCCAGGGGACAGACGTTCTCGCAGATTCCGCAGCCGTTGCACAGGTCATCGACCACATAGGGCGCCTGGATCTTCACCTGCGCGCCATCATTACCAACCTCCACCACCTTGCGAGAGCGGATCGCCTTTTGGGGGATGGGGCAATGTTCTTCGCAGACAATGCAGTTGACCTTTTTCGCAAAGGGCAGGCAGTGGTTCCTGTCGAAGACCGCCTTGCCGATCACCGCCCGTTTTTTCTCCTCCACCGCCAGGTTTGGAATGGCGCCGGTCGGACAGACCTGGCCGCAGAGGGTGCAGTTATACTCGCAGTATCCCAGTCGCGGAATAATCTGCGGGGTGTAGAGACCTTCCATCCCCGCCTGGAACACTGCCGGATAGAGGGCGCTCCGCAGACAGACCTTCATGCACTCTCCACAGCGGACGCACGTTCGCAGAAACCCGCCTTCATCCCGCACACCGGGCGGCCTCAGGAGTCGCGCCTGGGCTTCAGGGGAGCGGAAACGAAAAAAGCGCGCCAGGAAAAAACCGGACACCACACCTCCCAGGAGGATCCGCCGTTCGGGGAGATACGGTCCACCAGTTGCGGAAAACCGGGAAAAGCTGAAACGTACCCGCTGCGACGGGCAGCGCACCTGACATTCCATGCAGAGGATGCACTCTTCCTTTTGGAGGATGTCCCGGTCAAATGAGGTGGGACAGAGTCCACGGCACGCGCCGCAGTCGGGGCAGAGTTTTTTGGGGAGGCGGCTGAACAGGGAGAAACGGCCGGCAATGCCCAGCAGAGTGCCCAGGGGGCAGAGGTTCCGGCACCAGTTACGCTTCTCGAACCGTTCCAGAAAGAGAATCAGCAGAAAGAGCGCAGCAGATAAAAACGCCAGGGGATAGAAGGTCTCCCGGAAGGGGAGGAGATGGTCGTGCACGAGAGTGTATCCGGGTGCAAGCAGGTCACGCCGCTCTCCGATCATGCGGTAGAGCGCAACCCACACCTGGCGTACTGAATCCCCCAGCAGGGGATAGAAAAAGAAGGAGAGCGCCCGGACCAGCAGCGCCAGCGGGTCCAGCAGTCCGGTCAGGTTTACACCGAAGAGCGAACCTGTCAGCAGGGGGATCAGCAGGAAGTATTTCAGGTTGCCCCTGAGGGTACGGATCGGCGCGGTTTTGCCTATCCTGTCGGTAACCAGGTCGAGTATGGTTCCCAGGGGACAGAGCCAGCCGCAAAAAAAACGGCCCAACAGAAAGGTTAGCGCCAGGACGAGCAGACCGGGAAAGATCAGCCAGGTGAACGTTTTTTCCGCCAGCAGATAGCTGACGCTCACCAGCGGGTCGGCGCGAAAGAAACTGTTCACGGCCGCCGAAATCCGGTCGGCTCCCCGGTACTCGGTCTGTACGAAGAGGAGAAGAAACAGCGCCAGAAAGATGAGTTGGCTGATGCGGGCGGAGGTGAAACGTTTCATGGCCCCTGCCCCGCTATCCTGTCCTGCCTCCCTCCCGTCCGCCTCATACCCTGACGACCTTGATCCGGTTCAGGTTCATCTCCCCCAGACCGCGCCGGTAGGCAGCCACGGTTACGGGAATATCTGCCGGTTTCATACCGAAAAGTGTGGTGGCAAAGGCGTCGGCCGCCACGATATCGGTGGAGGCGATCACCTTGTTGAGCACCCTCACATCAGCCAGGTCGCCCCCCTGGGGACCATGGGCGGTCAGGATGCGGGTGGCGTCGATAACAATCAGGTGGCTCTTCATTGCGCCGTTGATATCGGCCAGGGCCACGTCCAGGTTTTTATGAATGCTGCCGCGATTGCCCCCCATGACCCCCATGGTATTCTTGAGGCCCAGGGAGAGTTTGGAGAGTCCATGGTGCTTGGCCACCGGCACATTGATAAAGACATCGGCCGAAAGTGCCTCGCCATACAGCTCCCACTCCCTGAGAACCGGACCGTTTATGGCCACATTTTGGAAGCGCTCGTTTTCGATGAATTTCAGTTCAACGTTCTTGAGCCCCTTCAGGGCGTCCCGCATGCCGCTCTGCACATAGCAGCGCCGCTCGTCATTGCAGGTCCGGTCGAAGATCTTCACTTTTTTGGCCCCCGCTGCCAGTGCCTCCTCCACCAGTGCGCGCACCACAACCGGGTTGGTGTTGGCTGCCTGGGCCGGGGTACGGTCCCAGCCCATGTTCGGCTTGATCACCACCACATTTCCGCTTTTCACGAACCGCCCCATGCCGCCCAGGGCGGCAAGAGCCTTCCGTGTGACCTTGGCATGATCATTCCCCTCGGCAACGGCCACTGTTGCCTGTTCCCTGGCAAAGAGATTCCGGACCGCCATTTCCATGAACAACGACCAAAAACCGACTGTCTTGAGAAACAACCTCCTGTCCATACCAGCCTCCTTGGTGTCAAATCAAACACACGTCAAGCGAACACGCATAATTATCGCAAAAAATACCGTCTTGTCACAGCGGAAAACATGAAAAATGCTTTTTGGGGGGAAGGAGAGGAAAAACCGCTTGCGGTTCGGACGACCAAGAGGGAGACTATCTATAGGCGTGATTGTGAACGAGAAACAATATGAAAAACTGAACCGGAGCGCTGATCGAATCGGGTAAATCGATGGAAAGCTGGCGCGTTAGCGTTACCCCGCCCTTCTCGGAAACAGTGCCCAGCGTGGCACTCGCCCCCATTATCTCATAGCGAAGGGTGAAAAAGCCGCTCTTTCTGATCACCTGACCTGCGAAAGGTGCAGCAAGAGTTATGGAGGGGCGCTTGAACATTTTTTTCTGATGCAGCACATCGGCTGATGCCAGGACAGTGCCCCCGTCCAACAGTGTAAATCGAATGTCATTGAACCACTCTCTGTTCAGGTACTCGAACGCGACCTGGTACGAATGACCGTTGTACATGATTTCGATTGTTGAACTCAAAAGGCCTGGGGCGGGATTTTCAAATCGCGCGTTCTTGGCTACGGCAATGTCCGGCCAGCACAACGTACCGACCTGACTGTTCCCGCTATCAAACAGGTCGTAGGCAAATCCTGAAAGCGCTGAATGCTGTAGTGCAATGAACAATTCTTTGCATCCTAATGGTTATGTTGGCTCTTTTTTACGGCACCAGCGGAAGACAGACTGTAGATATCTTCCAGCTGCATCTTCCAGACAACACCTTCGCGAATCAGCTTAAATTCGCGCGTGCTGTATTCCAGAGCGGTTAGTTCGCGGGGGGTGGTGCGATTATTGAAAAACACGGTTTCTTCGAGCCCGATCTTCGCGGAAACGGTGGCCTCGGCGTCACGCTCGCTCAGTACCTTAAAATTATCCATTTTTTGCCAGCAGCAGGCCGGTCGGATCGAAGTGCCCCGCATTCTTTCCGCAAACTGCTCCTTTGATATGGCGCCACGATGGGCCAAACGATCATAAAGCTGCTCGATCCAGTTCTCACGCCAGAGGTCAAGGGTCGCCGACATGGCGTTCGCAAGCTGTAAGCGATCAGTCTCCGCACTGACGGGAGCGACCGGCGCACACAGCACAAGCAAGCAGTAGATGGTACACGACACAATCATTACGTGTAGTTTCATAACATGTCCCCACCTTCAGTCGATACAGCTCCAAACATCTTGCTTTTTCTGGCCTCAACCAAAACCACCAAATAAACGGTGTTCATGAAAAAAATGTGTACATTTGAGGTGCGCCAGCTTAATCCTGTTTTGACTTTATGTGGTTTTTGAGTTTTTCGATCTCTAGTTTTAACAATGTGATTTCTTGTTTCAGCGAGGCATTTTCGCTTTTCAGGAGGTCAAGTTCATTTATTGAGATTTCAACTTTCGGGGCTGGGCTCTCTCTCTGAAGAATGTACTCCGTACCGATACATGTGCATCCATGCGGTTCGCAGGTATTACAGGGAGTGTACGAATACCTTTCACCTATTGCTTCTTTTGAAGATGAGCTCACCATTATCCATCCATCTGTACGTAACTCTTTTACATCAGGGCCTGACCTCTTACGGCATAGCTCCTGACATCTCTCTGAGCTCGTGCCTGATTTGTGCTCGATTCTTTCGGTATTAAATACAATATTATGCTCGACTGCCTGCAAGAGAGTTGCTGTGAATAGAAGAAGCAATGAAATCAGGGACAGACAGACTGCGGTTTTCTTCATGAGTTTGTTCCCTCCATTATACTGACCGTACCATAAAAATTTACTCACATACATACACCCATGAAGGAAACAGCGTCAAGGTATTCAGCACGAGCTTATGGCGACCCGCTGTCTACGGGCATACCTCGTCATAACCGTGGTGAGCCCACTGACTGATCTTGAAACCACAAACCGATTGAAGATTCACCATCCGGGTGCATAATAAAACCATATCCACTGGAGCAGCGGCGGGCAATCCGGATGGAAACAAGGGAGAAACGACTATGAACAGGCTTCATGATGTCCTGATAATCGGCGGAGGGCCGGCCGGCGTGGCCAGCGCGCTCTTGTGCAAACGCCATGGACTTTCCTATCTGGCGCTGGAATCGGGCAAACTGGCTTTCCAGGGCATTGCCAATTCCTATCCGGCGGGAAAACCGGTCTATCCCTCAAAACCGAAGGATGCACCCGAACCGTTCTTGGTGGAGGAACTGCGCCCCCCCGAGGAAGCGGTTGCGGTGGAGAACTACCTGCGCCAGGTTCTGGAGGTTGTCCAGCGCGAACAGCTCAACATCCAGACTGAGGAAAACTTCCAGGAAATCCATGAAGAGCGGGGAATTCTGACGGTACTTACGGACCGGGGGAGCTACCGGGCCAAAAAGGTAATCCTGGCCTTCGGCTGCAATATTCCCCGTGAGCTGACGGTGTACGGTGACGCCAAGATGGTGGCCAAGGGGCTGGATGACGTGGAGAAATACATCGGCATCAGGACGCTGGTGATCGGCGGCGGCAATTCCGCGGCCGATGTTGTCATCAGCATCCTCAAGGCCAAACGGGAAGCGGAAGATGGCACCCCGGTCTTCTGGGCCCACCGGACCGAGACCTTCAGGGTCAACAAGGAGACCGCCCAGCGCCTGGGAGAGGAAATCCTGCTGGGGGGCAACATCCGTCTGCTGCCCGGCGCAATTCCGCGCATCGGCGAGGTGGACAACCAGGGCATGGAGCGTCTGGTGATCCGGATCAACAAATTCGAGCAGGCCGACGGCATCGACCTGTACCACGCCCTCAGTTTTCCCATGCAGAATGTCATTGCCTGTATCGGCTCCCAGGGTCCCGGACCGATCTTCGAAAAACTCGGCCTGCAGCTGATCACCTGCACCGGAGGGGTCTGCAAGATCGGCAAGGAGGGGGAACGGCTGGCGCTGCTGACCACTGAATTCGAGTCAACCCGCAAGGGGATCTATGTCATCGGCGGCGCCATTTCCCCCTCGTTCATGAGGATCAGCGCAGGATCGATTGTGGAGGAAAAGCACCCCAACCTGATCTATACCGCACTGAACGATGCCTATCATGTGGTCGAGGCGATCAGGAAGGCGCTTGGAAGTAACAAATGAACACACCGGACGAGTATTGACTATATTCCAACCACTGGTTATACTAAGGGTAAGTGGAGGTATAACCATGCAAGCAATAAAAACTGCAATATCCATGGAAAAAAATCTCTTTGATCAAGCCGAAAGCCTGGCGCGCTCCATGAAGGTGTCACGCAGCAAACTGTTCGTGATTGCGCTGCAGGACTTCATCGAGCATCAGAAAAACAGGGAACTGTTTTCCCGGATCAATGCTGCCTACGAAGACGAACCCGACACGACTGAGCAGACACTTCTCAGCACATCGCGTCGGCAGCATCGACGCATCGTGGAGGGTGAATGGTGATAAATCAGGGAGACATCTACTGGATAGATCTTGATGAACCTGAAGGCGCGGAACCCGGTTACCGGCACCCGCACGTTATCGTCCAGAACAATCTGTTCAATCGCAGCCGTATCAAAACCGTTCTGGTATGCCCCCTGACAACAAACCTGAAACGCGCGGACGCTCCCGGAAATGTTTTGCTTGACACGAAAGAATCAAACTTGCCAAAACAAAGCGTCGTCAATGTTTCCCAACTCTTCACCGTGGACAAATCGCAATTGGGCGAATATGTCGGAGCCTTGCCTACCAAGCGAATTACCGAGATACTGAACGGCATAAAACTGGTGCTTGACCCCCGCGAACCGGATTAATGGCAGATTAATCACCAATCATAATTCCACCACCCGCCTCAGCACGGCACATCATTCTTTGATTGTATTCAAAGCGTTATCGCCCGAATCCCATTCCCTGTGACAGCTTGATGGTTGCGGCAATGTTGCGCGCGCTCCGGCGAATGTTTGTTGCGGCTTCGGCCAGGGCCGGGCGGCGGCGTTCCCCTGCGCGTTTTGCGCAC